>JAPXME010000205.1:0-2527 GCA_033809185.1 Clostridiaceae bacterium | reverse complement strand
CCACAACATTTATTTTAGAACCTATGTTTTTAAGAGAGCGAGCTCCTCGTCCGTTAGCTCCCTATACTGTCCTGGGGCCAACTGCTCATCCAGCTCTAAGGATCCCATAGCCAGACGACGAAGATATAAGACTTTCTTACCCCGAGCTAAAAACATCCGCTTAACTTGATGATATTTCCCTTCGTAAATTACAACTTCTACCTCTGATTTAGCTGCAGATTTAATAATCTCCAGTTGAGCAGGAAGGGTCTGATAGCCATCATCAAGAACAACACCTTGCCTAAAGGCTTTCTGATCTTCTTCATTTACTTCACCTTTGATTAGCGCATAATATCTTTTGGCTACTTTTTTACGAGGTGAAGTAAGATTATGGGCTAATTTCCCATCATTAGTTAAGAGTAACAGCCCTTCTGTATCCTTATCTAAACGACCTACCGGAAAAGGCTTAAAGGCTCTTTCTTTGGCGGAAAGTAACTCTACAACAGTTTTTTCTCTGTCATCTTCTGTGGCTGATATATAACCTGCTGGCTTGTTCAGCATCACATAGATAAATTCCCGATAATTTATCTTTGAACCGGCAAACTTAATAGACTGTGTGGTTGGATTAACCTTGATCGCCGAATTGGTTATCAGCTCTCCGTCCACAGTAACTAACCCCTTCTTGAGGGTTTTCTTTATCTCTTTACGTGTCCCATAACCCATATGAACCAACAATTTATCTAGTCTTATAGGCTCAGACATCTTATTACCCCCTCTTTCCCTCAAACATCTATCGGGATCCTACCAGACTTTTGTAATTTGAGCTGTGAAAGCTTCCAGCCGATAAATTGGTTGACCAAGGGAACTGAAACGCTGTTCATATTCAGTCATAATATTGGGGGTATAACCACTCTTATGTAAATCATAGCTTATATGACTAAGGGAAAAACCCTCCTGAACTAACCTCAGCAAAGAGTATTCGAAAAAATCATGATTATCAGTCTTAAGATGAATTGCTCCTCCGGGGGGCAATACTTTTTTATAGATGCCTAAGAAATCAGGATGGGTTAATCTTCTTCTAGCATGTCTAGTTTTCGGCCAAGGATCACTAAAGTTCAAATAAAGCCTTTCTACCTCTCCAGGTTTAAAAATCTCTTGCAGATTAGCTGCATCTTCCATCAATAGTCTGACGTTAGGCAAGCCTTCAGCAATTACCTTCTTAGAAGCCAGATATATTATCTCCGGAACCCGCTCTATTCCAATGAAGTTTATTTGCGGATAGAGCTTGGCCATCCCACAGATAAAACTACCTTTACCAGTGCCTATCTCTAAATGAATCGGTTGTTCATTCCCAAAAACTTTGGCCCAATTTCCATAGTATTGTTGGGGTTTAGTCAGAATTAATTGAGGCAAGGCTGCTAATTTTTCGTTTATTCCGGCTTTTTTCCGTAAACGCATCAGGATATCTCCTTTCTGCCTATATAAAGGTCCAACCTGTCTAAGATAGCTAGCTAATTTTACGACGGTAGCTAACTTAGTTGGCTTTTATTCTGCATTCAGATAATATCCTGTTTTTTGCCTAAACGCAAGATGTCATAGATAAACATATCCATTAGCTGATGGCCTTTTTCATAGAACAAACCGAGAACAAACCAAGCCGGGGCATAGTCAAAGCGAATATACCCATTCAAGTGGTAAGGAGTAGAAGTAGAATAGTCCCAGGGGCAGCGGCCCAGTAATTCTGCCAAAAACCAACCAGTAAGATATTCCACCACAAAGATTGCTGCAACCCAAATCAAACCTCGCACAATAATCGGTAGATCCTTAATTAATCTGTGCAAAGGTTCAAAGAGCAGAGCTGCCAACCCGTAGATGGGGAACATCCACAGATATGTAAAGCCAGGAAGATGCCAATTTCCCCTTAATAAGGCTCCCAATCCTGTCCACAATATTTCAACTGTCCAACCTAACATCCCATAAATTATAAATCGTATTAGCATACACCTAGTTTGTCTCTAACAGGTCGATTTATAACTTTTTAAGACTGGAAAAATTTAATTGAAAAAAAATTGCAAAAATTCCTTCCCCATTGTATACTGAATCTGTAATCACGCCTGCTTGATGCTTGGATATGGTCACGGAACTAACTTTCTATCCTGAAGTTAGGTAAAAGGAACCTAGTCAAGTATCCAGGAAATCTAACTCAGGAGGAAAGAACTATGGAAGACAAAACTCTATTATGTAAGGAATGTGGCGAGGAATTCGTGTTTTCTGTGCAAGAACAGGAATTCTATGCAGAGAAAGGGTTCCAAAATGAGCCGGCACGTTGCCTACCCTGTCGGAGAGCCCGTAAACAAAATGCTAATCGGGAAAGACAGCTTTATACTGTAAACTGCTCCAATTGCGGTGTTGAAACAGAGGTTCCTTTCAAACCAACAGGAGTACGTCCGGTATATTGTCGTGATTGTTTCCAATCCCAAGACAGAATGTAATAGAAAGTAATACATATACTGACGCTTAATTACGCCCTGATTTTTCAGGGCGTTTG
>JAPXME010000204.1:0-2532 GCA_033809185.1 Clostridiaceae bacterium | reverse complement strand
CAATAGTATGTTGTGCCCACCTGCCGCCGCAATCTCTATTGCTCTCTTGGCATTACGCTGACCTTTGACTTGGCTTAGATCAATCTGACTTGTATAATCACTTTGCAGATATTCCGCTAAGTCGATTGTGGGAATAGCCGATGTTGACAAAGGATTCTCTAAGAAATGCTTTAGCTCCACCAGGTTATCAAAGCTATAAGTAGAAGCCATAGTTAAGGCCGCTTCTGTAGTATTTTCCTGTGGAATAATAAAATTTTTCCCCAGCTGGCTTTGCATAAACATAGCCATGGGTAAAATTCCCGGAACTCGCCTAATTCTCCCATCTAAAGAAAGTTCACCTACAATAACATAGTCTTGTAACGATTTGACCTTCAATTGCTTAGTAGCAACTAAAATGCCTATAGCTATAGCTAAATCAAACCCTGGCCCCTCCTTTTTTAGATCGGCTGGGGCCAGATTAACAATAACTTTTCGGGGAGGAAATTCGAATCCAGCATTTTTGATAGCAGTTCTAACCCTTTCTTTACTTTCCTTGACAGTAGTATCAGGAAGGCCTACAATAACAAAGTTGGGTAATCCTCCAGCTACATCGACCTCAACCTCTACCAAATAAGGACTTAAACCCATGGTAGTACAGCTAAAAACCTTGGCTAACAACTTTATTCCCCCAATTATGATTCTAAGTTCAAGAATTAATTACTTTATTTGGATATTCTTCCTCTATCTTCAAATACCTGCCGATTTGTCCAGTTTTTTTTTAGAAAAACTTGCAGGGATTCAATAAAATTGGCAGAATAGATATTGGGTTCGTTTATTTAATGGGGGAATTTTAGTAAAAATCGACGAATCAGAGATTCGTGATTTTCTTGCATAAGTTCGCTGACGACTCATGTTGTATCGTTTGCGAGCTAGTAAAAGGAGGAACACGTATGAGTAGACATATCGGCACAGTAGTCCGTGGGATCAGAGCTCCCATCATCAAACAAGGTGATGATGTAGTAGAACTGGTCGTTTCTTCATTACAAAAAGCCTGGCAAGAAGGTGGGATTACTGTTCGTGACAAAGACATAGTTGGCATTACAGAATCAGTTGTAGCCAGAGCTCAAGGAAATTATGTTTCAGTAGATGACATTACTGCCGATGTAAAAAAGAAATTCCAAGATGAAGTAGGAGTAATTTTCCCCATTCTGAGCCGCAATAGATTTTCTTTGATCCTCAAAGGAATTGCCCAGGCAGTTGATAAAGTTTATCTCCTTCTAAGCTACCCTTCTGATGAGGTGGGTAACCATCTAATGGATATTGATAAAATGGAGGACTTAAAGATAAACCCAACATCAGATGTTCTCAGCGAAGATGATTATCGTCGACTTTTTGGAACACAAAAACACCCCTTCACTGGTATTGATTATGTGGATTTATATAAGAGCATTGGCATCAATAATAATATCTCAATAATCTTAGCTAATGACCCTAAAGCTATTCTGGATTACACTAAAAATGTTATCGTGGCCAACGTTCATGACCGGGAGAAAACTAAGAAGATCCTTGAAGATGCTGGAGCAGAAAAGGTTTACACCTTAAGCGATATTTGTACCGAACCTATTAACGGCAGCGGATATAATGCTGAATATGGTTTGCTCGGCTCAAATAAGGCTACTGACAATACCCTGAAGTTATTCCCTCGGGATAGTCAAATCTATGTAGAAAAGATCCAAGCCCGTCTCAAGGAACTAACCGGTAAGACTATCGAAGTGATGGTCTACGGTGACGGTGCTTTCAAAGATCCTGTCGGCAAGATCTGGGAGTTGGCTGACCCAGTGGTCTCCCCCGGTTATACAAGTGGACTAATAGGTACACCAAATGAATTAAAACTAAAATATTTTGCAGATAACGAACTAAAAGATCTCTCTCCCGAAGAAGCTAAGGAAGCTATGAAAAAATGTATCAAGTCAAAAGAATCCGGCACACTTGATTCCCAGGCTACTCTGGGTACTACTCCCCGGCAGCTAACTGACCTATTAGGCAGTCTTTGTGATTTGACCAGCGGTAGTGGTGATAAAGGCACTCCTATCATCTATATCCAAGGCTACTTTGATAATTACGCTAATGACTAATCACTAGCAATGATAAGCATGTTGAGATATAACTCTAAAAGGGTTCCCCCACTTTATTGTGAGGGAACCCTTTTTAATTATTTACAATCCGTTCTGATTCTTCTTGTAACGGATTCAAGTCAATCAGCCAATTATACTAAAAATTTGTCAAGCAAATCTTATTACGCCCCTGCCTCTTAGCCTCATAGAGAAATCTATCTGCCCCTTTGATTAAGTTTTCAATACCTTCCTTCTGTTCCGGCGACCAAGTAGTAATACCCATACTTACTGTTACATAGATGTTCTCATTCGATTCAGTCAGACATATGGGCTTGCTCGCAATTGCCGTTCTAATCCGTTCAGCAATAGCTGAGGCTTGGTTTCGTGTAGTTTCTGGCAAGCAAATTATAAATTCTTCACCACCATAGCGGCCTACAAA
>JAPXME010000203.1:0-2553 GCA_033809185.1 Clostridiaceae bacterium | reverse complement strand
GTCTTGATCCCACTAGGCTTTGTAGTCGCAGCCACATTCTTCATCATAATCATGGGACCGATAGCCCAGATCTGGGCAACCTTTTCCTTTTCCATAACCTCTTTTAAGACATCAGTAACAAAGCCTTTCTGACCTTCGCTGCCATCATCTGTAGTGATCAACAGCTCATCACTGACTGCTTTCATTTCCTCCCGCCAAAAGAGAATGTCCTTGTTACGGGCCCCGATAATGGAGATTACTTTATTGCCAGCTTCTTTTAAGGCTCTGGCAATTGGATGGATCGGAGCTATTCCTACACCTCCACCAATACATACAACGGTACCGTAATTCTCAATCTCTGAGGGTTCCCCCAGGGGACCGACTACATCAAGAAGGTGTTCCCCTGCCTCCATTTGGGCCAACTGAGTTGTTGAGGCACCAACTATCTGAAAGATCAAGGTGATAGTTCCCCTTTCCCGGGAAAAATCGGCTATTGTCAACGGAATACGCTCAGCTTTGTCGTCTTTCCGCACAATAATAAATTGACCTGGTTCAGCCTTCTTGGCAATTTTATCCGCCTCTACCTCAAAGAGGTAGATATTTGTACTCAGGTTCTCTTTCCTAATAATTTTATACAAAATACTCACCTCATAAATTTGCATGGATTAGAATTAAAGGCCGGTCAGAACCGGACTTTAAAAAAGATTTTTTAAAAAAAGAAGGACTAGTAGCAGTATCTCCCAAGCTGGTGACGCTAACTACCAGTCCTTGAGGGGGCATTTAATAATGCTGTACTTAGCTAAACTTGGCATTTAGCTTCTTCAAAGTTTCATAAGAATCTTCGAACATTTGCATATAACTCTGGTAATCCAGATTTTTCAAGCCATCTCCAGTGTAAACTTTATTGGCATCCAGCATTCTAATTAATTCAACCTCTTCTACTGTAGGAGGTGGAGTATCTAGAACCTTGTCAGGAATCTTAAGATCCCAGGATACTTCATTTTTGACCTCTTCTACAGTTACGCCTGGGTGCAAACTATAGAGGTAAGCTTCTTTTGACTCAGGGTCAAAACGGAAAATACATTTGTTGGTAATGATGGCATCTGGACCTCCGCCGGGTAATCCTGCTTTTTCCCGAGCGTCATAGCCATCAAGGTAACCCGGAGAAGTAATATAATCAACTCTTTCTAAGAATCTTCTCTTTTGCAATGGTATCGAAATTACGGTACGGCCGGCACTACTGGCAATATCATTGGCTCCACCACTACCAGGCAGTCTGGCAGCCGGCTTATAATAATCGCCATCGCCAAAAATGCAGGTACTGTTTAAGTTACCGAATTTATCGACCTGGGCACCGCCTATTATGCCTACATCTAAAAAGCCTTTTTGTTGATCTGCAAATAATCTCCAGAGAGACGTGGCCATAATGGCATTTTCAATACATGAATTATCTCCTATTCCTAAGATAATTCGATTAGCTTGCGGTCCCACACTACCCGATTCCATAGCCAATATAGCGTTAGGAGCATGGGTCATTTTAGCTACCATAGCGCCTAAGGTAGGCTGTCCTACTCCGGCAAACACCGTTTCTCCATCTTTGATTTCTCTTGCCGTAACTGCTATTAACAGCTCTGGCAGAGTATAATCCGTAGCATATTGAACCAATATGTTCACCTCCTAAAATGGGTTCTTCATGAATTTGCGTTCCAGTCTGGTCAACTCCCAGAGCCTTTTGCGTCCCACTTTATCTAGATATTCATCATGATCGGCAACTCCGTAACACCATTCCTCTAGCCATTCTTCAAAACCTTCCCTAGTCTTATACTTAGCTAATTGTTCACTATGGAAGGGTAAATCATAATGATAGGCATAAGGCATATTCCAAGGATGACATGCATAAGGCAACTCAACAACAGCATCTACGCAATATTCTGGAATTGTTGTTAAAACGGGGTATTTTTGAATTTCTTCGGTCTCTACAATCTCTTCACAGGTCAAGATCACACGTTTACCTGCTCTAGCTATAACATCAGCGTTGGCAGCATAACCTAGTATTTGCCCGTTACCTTTTTTATCTGCCCTATTCACGTGCACAATAACCACATCAGGATTAACTGCTGGCACCAGTGCTACTGTTTCATTGGAATAAGGATCAACCATCGTTTTAATATCAGGGTTATACTTTGGCAAATCAGAAGCTAATAAAGACTTTGTTGGAATAAAGGGAATATTCATCGCTCCGGCTAAGAAACGCATTCCTATCGTAAAGTTGGAGTATTCATAAAGTTCTACCCTATGAGGAATACCCTTTTCCACTGCTCGCCGGAAGTTACTACCAACCCCGGCCACAGCATAGCCACAATAAGCAAATTCCATCCGGTCAACGAGTCCGGCACCAACCAACATATCTCCTGGTTCACAGGGGCTGTCGCCTACCAAAGTAAGATTTTTCTTCCCTTGACGAATGATTTCGTAAGTTTGAGCCACACATTGACTGCCGCCCATGCCGCTAAAAGCTATACTGCAACCATCTTTGACATATTCTTGGATAGCATCTTTTAGTGACATCCGCTT
>JAPXME010000202.1:0-2554 GCA_033809185.1 Clostridiaceae bacterium | reverse complement strand
ATAAAATTGGGTTTTCATGAAAAAATGACCCAGGTGTCCGAATCCATCCAAAAGGTCCGCTACTTTTTAAGCAAAATTACTACTGATAAGTCGCAGACTGAAACCCATGAGAATCATTTATCAATAATTCATGCTACCAATCATCTGGAGCGTTTAGTAAAAAATATTAATAACACTAGATTCTTAGAAACCATCAGTAATGATGCTAATTTAAGTGATTTATCTACAAAGCTCTTTAGCCTGATGGATATTCTGGTC
This sequence comes from Clostridiaceae bacterium, assembly GCA_033809185.1. GTDB lineage: Bacteria > Bacillota > Peptococcia > DRI-13 > JAPXME01 > JAPXME01. Next base: position 2,296 of record JAPXME010000202.1, on the reverse strand, counting down.
AATCAAAAAGATTTAAGTTCCCTAGTGGAAATCATGGAAACTGAATCTTATAATTTTGCTGAAGAACGGAAAATTAATAGGGAGATTATTATTGAGGAAATAGCCCAAAGCAGGATAACCCCCGACGAAGGGTTGAATAAAATTGATGCCTATATCTGGCTGGACCGATTAGCTTACCACTTGTGGCGAATCACGGTACATCTTTCCGGCCAAAAATATCCTGAACACTCGGAAGAATATACTTTAGATGAGGCTATGAATTCTATGGAACAAATTAATTGACAAAAACCAGAAAAAGTGATATAAATTAGAAAAATCAGGGGAGCTTGTAAACAGGCTGAGAGGAAGTTAGTGAACTTCGACCCTTAAACCTGATACGGGTAATGCCGTCGTAGGAAGTGGAAATATAATTTTTGCTTTTATGCGGAGAATTCCCGATTCGGGTTATTCTCCGTTTTTATTTGTATGTTAATAATTTAAAAATTTTCTTGGGGGGATAAGATGCTAAAGGAAATCCTTGAAAATGTCAGAAAGACTACACCTCTTATTCACAACATCACCAACTATGTTACTGTTAATGACTGTGCCAATGTTTTGCTTGCCTCAGGTTCATCGCCGATTATGGCAGATGATATTGATGATGTGGTAGATATTACTTCCATTTGTGGCGGACTGCATATCAATATCGGTACCCTAAACCGCAATACAATTCCAGCTATGTTTCTAGCAGGAAAAAGGGCAAATGAACTAGGGCACCCTGTTCTTCTTGATCCAGTGGGTGCTGGGGCTTCTAAGCTTCGTACCGATACTGCTTATCAACTTTTGGATCAGGTAAAATTCTCTGTAATTCGAGGCAACATTTCTGAAATTAAAACACTAGCCCTGGGAGAAGGCAGTACCAGAGGGGTAGATGCTAGCATTGATGATATTGTTACAGAGGAAAACCTAGATAAGACAGTTGCTTTTGCAAAAAAATTCGCCGCAAAGACAGATGCTATTATAGTTATTACAGGTGCTATTGATATTGTGGCTGACAAAAGTAAGGGATATTGTATTCGCAATGGTCACCCCATGATGAGCCGTATTACAGGTTCAGGTTGCCAGCTTTCGGCGCTGATAACTGCCTTTCTTACAGCCAACAAAGAAACTCCTCTGGAGGCTGTGGTTGCCGCTGTATGTGCAATGGGTATCTGTGGTGAGAAAGCCTATGCGCGGATGACGGCTCTGGACGGAAATGCCTCTTACAGAAATTACTTGATAGATGCAGTTTATAATCTTACAGGAGATGAATTAGAAAGTGAAGCCAAATATGAAATCCTTTAGGGAAGCATTGCTTCTTTATGCAGTTACTGATCGTGCCTGGGTGGGTAAACAAACTTTTTACGAACAGGTTGAAAGTGCCCTTAAGGGGGGGGCTACCTGTCTTCAAGTAAGAGAAAAAACTCTTAGTGATAAGGATTTCCTGGCCGAAGCCCTGGAAATAAAAAAACTTTGCAGAAAATATCAGGTGCCTTTGATTATCAATGATAATGTAGAGGTAGCAATAAAATGTGGTGCTGATGGAATTCATGTAGGTCAAGAGGATATAGAGGCAGGGAAAGTTCGCCAACTTGTAGGGGAGACAAGGATTCTCGGTGTCTCAGTGCAAACGGTAAAGCAAGCCTTAGAAGCTGAAAGGGCTGGGGCAGACTACCTTGGTGTAGGTGCGGTGTTTACAACCACTAGTAAGCTGGATGCTGATACTGTTTCTCATGCTACCTTAAAAGAGATTTGCAATGTAGTTTCTATACCTGTAGTGGCCATTGGAGGAATTTACAAACATAATATTCTTGAACTTTCTGGAACAGGTGTAGATGGCGTAGCTCTTGTTTCAGCGATTTTTTCCGCGGAAGATATTGAGGCAGAATGTAGGGAGCTGCGTAGACTTTCAGAAATGTTGGTGAAAAGATGAAAATAAGAGGCGCAATTTTTGACCTAGATGGCACATTGCTAGATTCTATGTTTATTTGGGAAACCATCGGTGAGGATTATCTACGTTCCCTAGGAATAGAACCTGGAGAAGAGCTTAATGAAAAACTTAAAAATATGAGTCTCTATCAAGCAGCCTGTTATTATAAAAGAGAATACGGTGTTAGTGGTACACTAGAGGAAATCATGGCAGGTGTAAATAAATCTATTGAGCATTTTTACATTGATCAGGTTTTACCGAAGAAGGGTGCACCAGAATTTCTAGCCAGACTAAAATCCGAAGGAGTCAAAATGTGTGTAGCGACAGCAACAGATAAGCATCTTGTTC
>JAPXME010000201.1:0-2647 GCA_033809185.1 Clostridiaceae bacterium | reverse complement strand
CAGAACCTGGTTTGGCTATGGCTATAAACGGAGATGCTCCTGTAGTACTGGCTGAAGAAGCTAAAAAGCTGGGAGCATTGCTGGTACATTATTCTACTGATTACATATTTGATGGAACCAAAGACACCCCTTATACCGAGGAGGATATTCCTAATCCCTTAAATGTGTATGGGAAAACCAAGCTCGCAGGAGAACAGGCCATACAGGCTGTTGACGGAAACCATTTAATATTCAGAACATCCTGGGTTTATGGCACACGCGGACAGAACTTTTTCCTTACCATGCTGCGATTAGCCAGAGAGCGAGAAGAGATAAGAGTAGTTGATGACCAAATCGGTGCCCCCACCTGGTGCCGAATGATTGCCGAATCAACTGCCCTGATTTTATCACAGGGGATAAACCGGTCAGAAGGGTTTAATAGCTACTTTGAGGAAAGAAAGGGTATATATCACATGACAGCCGGAGGGCAGACGAGTTGGTATGGATTTGCCAAGTATATTATAGATAATATTCCCCCTGAGAATAAAATAGTAAAGTGTGTAATCCCTATTAAGACAAAAGATTATTCATATCAGGCGCGGAGGCCGTTGTATTCGGTGATGGATAATAATAAAGTGGAATTAATTTATAAAATTAACCAGAATAACTGGATGAGATGCATAAGCAATATAAATCCGATATAGGCATAAAACGTGGATCCCCATCCAACTAATAACGAGGATCGTTAAAACCCGAATAAATTCAATGGGCACACGGATTTCCGGTATGCAATGAACATCGTTATGTGTTTACAGAATGCAGGATAAAAGTAAGGCGATAATTTGCTCCACCTAAAGGCCGATAACAAAGGGATTTAAGAAACTCTATTTTAGGCGGTACTACAATAATGAAGATGATAATAACAAAAAAGAAAATGGAAGTTTTTTTTAAAAATATTTTTTGGAAACTTCCACTACCATTAGCTAATAAACACAAGTTAAGAACATTATTACAGAAGTTACAAAAGCCTGAGAAAGACAGTACTCCTATTAGCGAAAGTAATATCCGATTGGTTTCTAATGAAGAGTCAATATCTTATATTTATCAAATTTTAAGCTTGCCCACGTTTCGTGCAGAGGGCTATTGTGATTTTATCGAACATAAAGCGCCAAATAATAACGAAACAAAACTTATAGCGTACTATCTTCCTCAATTTCATCCAACTGAGAAAAATGACTTATGGTGGGGTAAAGGGACTACTGAATGGACAAATGTATCTAAAGCAGTCCCGCAGTATCTTGGGCATTTGCAGCCGAAATTACCTGGAGAACTTGGTTACTACGATCTTAGGTTGCCTGAAGTAATGCACAGACAAATAGAGCTGGCTAAAAACTATGGTATAAATGTATTTGCTTTTTATCATTATTGGTTTGATGGGGAGAGAATTCTAGAAAAGCCTTTAAATATGTTTATGAAGAACAAAAGTATGGATATTCAATTTTGTATATGTTGGGCCAATGAGAATTGGACAAGGAGATTTACTGGTACAAATAATGATGTACTTATGCGAATGAGCGAAACAGAAGAAAGTTACCAATGCTTTATTCACGATGCTATTTACTACCTTAAAGATGAAAGATATTTTACAATTGACAACAAGCTTGTTATCGTAGTGTATCGACCATCATTAGTGCCAAATCCTAGGAAAGTCCTTAAATACTGGCGTAGAATCGTTCAGGAGGCAGTTGGAAAACAACTTTATATAGTTGCATCTTTAGGAGCAAGTATTGATATTGATTGGACCAACTATGGATTCGATGCACTCTCACAATTTCAACCCGGGTCAATTGCTGACAAAGCTAAAGATATTACAAAAAAAGTTAAGCCTATTAGAACAGATTTTTGTGGAACAGTTTATGATTATAAAGATCTTGTTCAAAATGAAAAGTTTAATCTGAATAGTTTACAAATCAAGAAATATCCAGCAGTAATGCCTGCTTGGGATAATACAGCACGCAGAAATAATCAAGGGTTTATTTATGATGGCAGTACCCCTGAGTTGTACGAGCAGTGGTTAAGAAAAGCGATACACTACGCAAAACGCAATGAAAGTATTGAAGAGCCCATAGTTTTTATAAATGCGTGGAATGAGTGGGGAGAGGGAGCATATCTTGAGCCGGATAGAACCTACGGATACGCGTACTTGGAAGCTACTTGGAGGGCGAAAAATGGTATAAAGCCAATATAAACCGGTTCTAACCTAATATGGTTGATTCCTCATAGTAACTTCGAGAAGCTTGATGGGCTTGGGGGTGGAGTAATTGTACAGAAGAACAAAAGATAATAGTAGCCAAATAGAAATATGGATCCTAAGGACAACTGCAATAGACCCAGAACCTAGGGTAGAAAAGACTGCAAAATGGTTACTAGAAGCAGGCTTTGGGGCAACAGTACTGGGATGGGATAGAGAAAGGACAAGCATTCAAAAAGAGATTGTTAACGGCATAACTATTGAAAGATCTAGATACAAGGGCAGATATGGTTCTGGTATCAAAAACATAATTGGTCTTCTGCAGTTTAATATACATTTACTAATAAAATTGTTCAAAGGGAAACCAGATATAGTGCATGCTTGTGACTTAGACACAGTATTACCAGCCTTAATTTA
>JAPXME010000200.1:0-2658 GCA_033809185.1 Clostridiaceae bacterium | reverse complement strand
AGAGAGACTGCTTGAGGATAATCAGGATAAAGGTTATTGGCTGAGGTGGTTAACATTCTTTCTCCTGCTAGATCAGTAGGCTTTAAAGTTATCTCCTCTTCAGTGGTAGCAAGCAAAACCAGTCGTCCTGCTCGGTTAAGGGAGTGTAAGCTTTCTTCTATAGTATCCTTACTCCCTACTGTATCGAAGATAACATCTAGCTTCCTACTTTGAGAAAGAGAGATAATTTTTGTAGAAAAATGACTATCTTCTACTTGAATTGCTTTGTTTATTCCTACTTTCTTAGCTATCTCAAGTGGTTTTTCTCGCTGATCAATAATGAATACCTCGTTTGCTCCCAAAACTTGAGCTACTTGAGCTAGCAAAAGTCCAATGGCTCCTCCTCCTACTACACCCACAGTTTCACCGATAGAAAGATGGCTTCTTTTTACTGCATGTATTGCCACTGCAAGACCATCCAACTGAGTAGCCTCAACAAAAGAAATTTGGTCAGGTATAGGATAAATTTTATCCTCCCATACCGGGACGAACTCGCTATATCCACCAGGCACAAAGGTAACTCCCGACCATCGTCCATCATGTCCAATGTGGAGTTGATTAGCACAAAGATTATGAAGTCCACGGAAACAAAATTCACATTTATCACAAACTCGAAAAGCAATTACCCCCACTCGTTTACCTAACCAATTTTGAGAAACACCTTTTCCAACTTCTACTACCTCTCCACCAATTTCATGACCTAAGATAGTTACTGCTGGAGTAGGCTCGTTATACCCTAAAGTATGGAGAGACCAAGCATTTTCTCCATAAAAATAACGTACATCACTTCCACAAATTCCACAAGCTCCTACTTTAACCAAAACTTCTCCTTCCTTTGGGTAAGGCATAGGGACTTCTAAAAGCGCTAAGTCTCCTGGTTTTCTTAAAACACCAGCTTTCATAGTATTAGAAATATCCATTTTAGCCCCCTTCTTAACTATTTCCAATAGCAACCTTGCGTCAATATCATTGCGAACAAAATTCACTTTTTAAAATGTTTTCATTACTTTGCAGCAATAATAAGAGACTTTGCATTTTCCACATTCTCAGCCACGATATGGAGAAAAACAGGGTTAGGCATAAGTTCTTGGCGTATTACTGATATATCTTTAACATCAAGCTTTCCCCATATTACAAGACATTTCTTTTTCAAAATACGCTTAAATATTGGTACCATTTCAGCAATTGATGGCCCGCCATCATCTTTGTTTACCTCAATAGCAGTCAAAGGTTCTATTTCTAATAAGCTATCCAATATAAAGAAAGAGGTAGGATGAAGATGAAACATAGTTATAGGAACTGCACTAGCAATGTTAAAATATATATCTAAAAGATGGTTTCTACATAGTCTGGGATTCAATAGAGAAGTTAAGTCATCTTGAAACCATAAGCACTTATCTGGACACCAAATATGGTAAAAACCCATCGAGTATCCACCAGCAAAAGGAGAAATTATTTCAAGCTGTTTACTTACAAGATACAAAAATATTTTTGATATACTTTCGATTGTTTTTCTTATAGACAAATCACCATCTGCCAGAGCTAAGACAAACTGACTTTGTCCCATAAGTGTTCCTGCTACATCACAAGGCCCTCTTAGTATGGGTTGCCCAACAGGAAATTTACCCCTCCCAACTTCGTCAAGGATACGGCAAAAATCTAAATATAAATCAACCCACTTTTGATCAATTACTATATCATCTAACTCTTTTTTCCGGGGGTATGCCCAAAAACTATCCTTAGTAGCATATATGTCACATCCACATATAGCTTCCATCCAAGGAATACCAGCAAAAGGTTCCGCGGTGAAAAAACCATCTTGGTCAATAGAAAAAAGCTGTTCGTACTGTCTCTGAAGTTCTTCTCCAAATTTTTTTACATTTAAGTCTCTAGGCTCCAGGGAGATGTTCTCTTGTTCAAGTTGTGCCGCTAGTCTTCGTCCTTCTTCAAATCTACATGTTGGAAGCTCGCTACCTATGGTGAAAGATAAAAGTGGGTATTCTAGTTTTTCTCGCCTCCAGAAACTTTTATGTTTTTCCAGGCGATCATCTATCATATAAACATTCTCCTCTTAAGCTCTTTATTGCAATACGATTCCAAGTATGAATCTTTTCAAGAACCTCTCCTTCAGCATCTCTAAACATCAAACCACCTGCCCTAATAGTGTAGCCCTTAACTTTTTCCTCTTTACATATTTGAGCAACATCATTAAGATAATCTTTAATTTCCTCTGGTGAAGCTTGTAAAATCTTACTTTCAGGATTAGGACAAATTTCCAATTTAGAACGAGAGCCGAATAAACGAGCTGCCTCTTTAACATTCGTCCACGGACCTACATGAAGCATCTCAATTTCGGGAATTTCCGAAATAGCGATTAACAGCTTAGTTACATCACCACAGCTATGCCAGTAGCTAATACCACCATGGAAATCACACAGCTCTTTCTCATAAGGGAGGATAAACTCAGAGTATAACTTTGCGGAAAGAGAAGGGCAATTTACCTCATCATTAAAAAGATATCCTCCATGTTGATAAATTCCATCCTGCCCAAAAGTATGCAGATACCATGCTTTTCTAGCTTCTGTTATTATCCTCATCAATAAGTGCGCAAATTCTGAA
>JAPXME010000199.1:0-2671 GCA_033809185.1 Clostridiaceae bacterium | reverse complement strand
CATTGGAAGCGGATTAAAAAGAAAATAAAAGAACTTGAGAAAAGCGATATAGAAGTGATAATGGATATTTTTGAAGAAGAATCAGAGCGGTCATTACCAAAGAATCGCACTGTAAAGCAAATGCAATTTTTGTCCCAGGTAAATTCCATGCACGTTACAGATAAAGTCTCTCCGGCTATGAAATCTTACTACCGAAACAAAATCGAGCGGGCAGAAGTACATGTAAGAAAAATGACTCCCGATGAGCTCAAAGAGCTTGAAAATGAGGAATGCGTTCCAGAACAACTGATACCACGAGACGTAATTAATTTAGAAAGGCATTATCGTTCTTTAGTAACCGATCCCAATGCGTCGACAGAGGAAATGGCGCGAATGGAAGTAATACTTAGAGCGTTCGGTGTTATTTATTATACGCCCTCAATAAATAAATTGAATGCGAAGACAACTAAAGCCTTAAGAGCAAAAGAAGAGGGATACGATGCGACATTAGTTAAACCAGGGGAGGGTATAGCTCTTCCCCAAGGGTCGAAGTTCCTTGAATCAGTTAGAGATGATAATGGAAACTCAGAATACTCAGTCTGGCTAGTACCACAGAAACAGTACGTATCTAGCAAACAGGAGACGATATGAAAGAGACCTTGAACGCCCAAATGAATACAGCCTTACATAATGTAGTTTGCGGGTTAACAAGCCAGCCTGAAACCAGACCCGAACAGATCAGGATGGCTCAGATGATACGCCGTTTTCTGCATTTTTCACAAGGCAAACAAGGGAGCCTGTTATTAGTAGAAGCCGGTACTGGAGTAGGCAAAAGTTTTGCTTATTTAACCGCATTATGCGAATACATAAAAACCAATCCCGAAGCCAAGGCAATTATTGGAACAAACACCTTAAGTCTTCAGGAGCAACTATATCAAAAAGACATACCTTATGTACTCAGGCATTATCCTGAGATAACCCCTAATAAAGCTAAAGGCCGGAACAATTACCTGTGCTTGCGCAAACTCAATGATTTAGACTCTAACCTTTTTGCTACAGAAGAAGCACAAGAATTCAAAGACAAGATATACGACTGGTTGGAAAACGACCCAACTCGTGACGGAGAAAGAAGCAGCATTCCCTTTGAATACGACAGTAAACTTTGGTACATGGTTGAATCAGAAAAGTCTAGTTGCATAGACAATATATGTCCTCATAAAAAGGAATGTTATTTTCATAAAGCTCGAACCAAGTTAAAGGACAGTAATATAATTATTGCTAATCACGCATTAATACTGTCCGATTACATACAGAAGGTATTACCTCCTTATGATGTCTTAGTGTTAGACGAAGGGCATAACTTCGAAAACAACGCCTTATCTGCATTAACAACCACGGTCAAAAGATATGAACTTCTTAGTGTTGAAACAGCATTGCATACGAGTGTCATGCAATCAGCTTTTAGGGCGGCTCGGGTCTTAAAGAAGATTGAAGGAATCCAGAAGGACTTAAGAAATAACACCTACGATTTTTTTATGTCTCTTGAGAAAAGGAGATATACCGAGGTAGAAGAAAACCAATATGCCGAAAGAATCATGGCAGTCTTGCAACAGGCCATACCAATACTTGAAAAGGCAAACGATAAAGCTCAGTCCCCTTTTATAAAAGCAGAAGTAACTAAGCTAACAGAGCGCATTGTTAATATTTATCAAAATATTTATGACTGGACCTACCAAACCCATTGCAATAGTGTTTATTGGACAGAAGACAATAGTATTAATTTTTGCCCGTTAGATATAGCAGATCAATTGCAGGATTTCTGGCTAAGCAAGAATACTATTATTACCTCCGCTACCCTAACAGTCAACCGATCATTTGAACCCTTTAAGCGTAGTCTAGGGTTGAGGCAAAACTGTTATTCGTTAAGGTACGGATCTCCCTTTAATTACAAAGAAAAATCTTTAGTCTATCTGCCTCCCAATGCGCCGATACCAAATTCAAATATCTACCTTGCTTATCTATGCAAAACTATTGAAAGCGTCTTAAATAGGAAATCTGGTAAAACCTTTGTTTTATTTACTTCCTACAAGATGATGCAGGACGTATATAAAGAACTAAGTCCTAAGTTTCCTAATCTCAATTGGCTACTACAGGGGACAGGTTCAAAGGAAATGCTTTTGAGTAAATTCCGCGAGAATCCCCATAGCATATTATTTGGAACAGATACCTTCTGGGAAGGGGTTGATGAAGAACTCAACTGCGTGATTATCACCAAACTACCTTTTGAAGTACCAACGACACCTATTAAGGAAGCACAATATGAATTAATAAAATCCCGAGGGGGCAATTCATTTTTGGAATTAAGTATTCCAAGATGTGCCATTAAACTCAAGCAAGGCACTGGAAGATTGATACGCAATTCACACCAAAAAGGAATCATCGTAATCTGCGATCCACGGATTCAGAAGCCTTGGGGAAAAATTATAAAGAACACCTTACCGGAAATGCCCTGGACAGATAACTTGGATTCAATAGATTCCTACTTATGTGTGGGGTAATAAGGAGGTCGATAAAATGTCATATCAAGACATCATTGACAACAAGATTTGTGAAATCTGCGGTGAATACGCTGAAAAGGGTCATCATCGCCACCATATACGGCATAGAGTCGGTAATCATAAAGAAATAGATC
>JAPXME010000198.1:0-2743 GCA_033809185.1 Clostridiaceae bacterium | reverse complement strand
GTTTTACCTTCTTTTCTGAAACTGTTAAGGTAGTCTACTACTTTGTATCTCACTTCTTCCTCCAGAGGAGAAAGTGTCAAAGTCGGGACTTACACTAACCTTTTTTAATAACTTTTTTATCAACTAAATGGGAGAGGAGCCAGAGCTTTAACATATTCTTTTCCTCATATGAGACTATTCCTTAAAAATAGCTCCAATTTCTGAGGCTGTAGTAGCCTTAGAAAGGGCTGATATACGCTTTTGTTCTTCCTGCTGTAGTAATTCAAGATTTATTACCACTTGTTCTATTTGATCAGCAGGAAACTTACAAGCACCATTTTCATCCATGTGAACAATCTCACCGGGAGCCACATCCATTCCAGCTACAGAAACCGGATTATTTACCGAATGAACAGACATATCTCCGTGGCCTGCAGTAACTCCAGTTAACAGGTACTGAAACTTCATTGACCGGATCTCATCGATATCCCGAGAAGGTCCGTCAGAAATGACGCCAACACAACCTATTGATTTTAATGCGACGGTCATATTTCCTCCAGAAAGACCTACTTTACCGGCAACTTCTGGTGGAAATGCCTGTTTGATGATGAGTATAGTAGGTTTCTTCGAGCGCTCTAAAGCATCAATTACATCCACAAAAGAAAGGCGAGAATAATTTGGATCTGGTAAGCCATAGACACATGTAACCGCATAACCCACAGTAGGACCAAGTTCAGGGTAAATACAATGCACAGATTGGTCTGTATACCAGTTTTGAGTCCAGGGATTATAAAGTCCCAAGCAATAAGGTTTATTTGGATAGGTAGCCACCACATTTGTCACTGCTGGGGTATTGTATCGCTTTAATTTTTCTAATAATTCTATTTCTGTTGACATTTTTTCTCCTTTCTAAGTTTACGTTTTACTAGTTTTATAAATAAAAAACCTAATTAAAAACTATCTTATAATGTACAATTTCAAAAATAAATTTTACTCTCTCAACTGTCATCAGGACATTTTAAGCTAATTTCTTGACCTTGAGTAGATTTACTAGAACTTGTTCTATTTTCTTAAGTCCATTAGTGTAAGAAGATATAAGAAAAGTTTTACTTCTCATGCTGAACACATCTTTTATATAACATCCTCTCCTTCGGAAAAATATTAATTCTTAGCCCACAATCAGAGAAGAGAATTTCCAGGTGTCTATGATCGACGCAATTTTCCAAATCCTTATTTATCTCCTTCTAATTCTTAGCTATTTAAGATTCCGCCAATTCGCATGGTTTATACTCTCTAAGGGAAGCTAATACATGAAGCATTTCACTCTTGCCAGGTTTGCTCCCTTATAACCTTGAAGTCTTACTGTTGGCACCATCAACTATTAGAAATTAATAAGGGATTTCCTTTAACTTTAAGTCGGGCTAGGAGTGCTTTTCTTAAGCAAACTCCTTTAATCAGCAGTGGATAATATTAGTTAAAGTTGATAGTGCTTGTTCCCAAATTTTTACTACTCATCATACAACTGAGCTAAACAATAATGAAGTAACTCCGGAAAAACCCTTTGCTCACACTCCTTTGCTTGATAGCCACCGGGGGATAATATATTATCATAGATATTAATTCTGTACTTATTCAATTACTCACTGCCCTTCTCTCATTATCACCAAATTTAGTTACAAAGAACAATTCCTTAATCGATCAACTTCTTCTAACACGGTCATAAAAAGATCATACTGAACTCCAACCCCAACAGAATGACTACTGCCTAGAATAAACCCTCCGTCTCGCGCTGCATTGCGTACAGCATATTCTATATCTTTTTTAATATCTTCTTTAGTGCCTGAAACTAAATTTTCATAGCTATATCCACCCCAGAGGCAAATCTTCTTTCCATATTTTTCTTTTAATTTTTTAATATCCATACCAGCAGAAGCCTGGATTGACTGATAACAGTCGTATCCGATATCTACAAAAAAGTCCATGAGCAACCAATTATTCCCACAAGCATGTTTAATAACTGGGAGATTGAAGTTTTCCTTCACATGTTTTACTCTGGCCTTACAGTTTGGAAGTACCAATTCTTCAAACATTTTTGGAGACACCATTGGTCCTGAATTGTAAGCAAAATCTTGTCCCCACATCACTGCATCTATGCCTTTTCTAATATAATAGCGATCCTCTATGTTTCCCACTATTACTAATTGTTGGCCGGCTGCCTTGACAACTTCAGGATTTTCAACAAACTCTATAAGGCCTCGATCCATTCCACCCAGCAAAACCATACCAACTTCATTTCCAGCTGGACCGATAATAAATTTTTGGCTACCTAGTTTAGCAATAATATAATCTATTACTTCAAAAATAGATTCATCTGGTTTTTCTACTTTCGGTTCTACCATAAAATCAGCCAATATATATTCTCTTTGCCATTTTTTTGGATCATAAATCATAGTTATATCATTTGTCACATGTGAGTATTTATATATTCTTCCTTCAGAATCCTGCCAGGTATTGTCTGCAATCTTCTTTGGGGGGTCAGGCTGATAGTCAGCCGGAGGCACTAAACCACTGGCTTCAGCAGCGAGATTGACAATATCAACACAGTCAAGTTTAGTATATAATTCAACAATATCTTCTTTCCAACTCTGAACAACCTCATTTCTACGCCCCTCCCAAAAAGCAATTTTACTCTTAGCTTTTGCTCGTAAATAGGTTTCATGACCTAATATTTTTTCGACGGTATCAAAATCAATGGCATATTCAC
>JAPXME010000197.1:0-2783 GCA_033809185.1 Clostridiaceae bacterium | reverse complement strand
CTTCGTAGACCGTAGCCTTTGGCTCGGTCCAATCCATGAAACCTTTTCAACTCTGCATTCTTGGGTTCTATTTTTGCTCGCTTCCGGTATTCCTCAAGGAATTCCGGGGCTTTGGACCTTTGGCTGTACTCATATAGCTCAGGGGTATTTATGCTTATCACCAGTTGTCTAGTTATTCGTTTACTTTTACCCATGCATTCAGCTCGACGAGGACAATTGCGACAGAGTTCACGCTCAAAACTATATTTCAGTAACTTCTCTTTTTTACCCTGCCGTTCACGCGTTTTCGCTTTTACTTTTACCGTTTTATTTCCCATAATACAAAACCATTGGTCACTGTCTTTATTGTAGCTAAATAGCTCTTCATCAATTTTGTAAGTACTTGCACTTACCGGTATATAGGCTGAAACTTCTTTTTCCTTGAGCAGATTAAGAATATCAGGACGAAAATATGCTTTGTCCCCATATACTCCAGTCAAGATAAGCCCTGATTGCTGAATCTCTTCAAGATGGTCCTTAAAGTGGTAACCATCCACATAGTTGCCAGGTTCCACAATTATGCTAGTTATTAAACCTCCGTCAGTAGTTTGACATAATTCTGCCTTGTAGCCATAAAAGGATTGGGTCTTGCTTTTGTAGCCTACTCGGGCGTCTTTGTCTACCAGTGAACGTATTCCTTTTTGTTCTATGAAGAGGTTGCTTGCTAAGATCTCCTGAGCTTCCTCAACTGCCTGGGTAACTTCCTCTGATGTTTCTTCGTTAACTTTTTCTATTACATCTTCCAGATAATCTTTCATAACTTTTTTCGCTTCAGCATGATCTTCTATCTGCGTGTAATCTGGTATTTCATATTCTTCCTGTCCCTTGGCTTTAAATATATTCCCGGCTAACTGTTTCATGATGCGTTCGGGTACTTTCTTAATGGTGTTTGCTTCAATATGGGTCGTGTCTATGGCAATGCCGTTGCTGATTTTAATTATGTCCTTTTCCACACATTGGCGTACGATCTCGGTAATGATAGCATCTATGCTAATATCTTTTAAGCGCTGGGTACGAAATTTGGTCAGTAAGCTGGTTTCGGGAAGATGATCTTCAGGATTAAGCCCCACAAACCACTTGTAAGCCAAATTTACTGTTAAATCTTGAATCAATTGTTCATCAGACAGGTTGTACAAATATTTTAAAATCTGGATCCGTAACATCATTTCCGGTTCTTTGGCGGGTCGGCCAAAGTTTTTGCAATACCTATCTGCTAACAGTTCATTGACAAAGCTAAGCGATATTGCTGAATTTATACGTTTTAATATATGATTTTCTGGTATTATGTTGTACAATGAGTTGTAGAAGCTGCATTGCTTAAAGGTGGTTTCAACTAACATAAAAAGCAACCCTCCTGTATATTTTGTTGTGGTGACTTAATTATACCATTGGTGGGTGTGCTTTTTGTGTTTTATATAGACTTTTTCAGCAGTCTCGAAACGTCCCCTTGTCTTCCCTTGTCTTCCCTTGTCTTCCCTTGTCTTCTTTTCTTTTATCACATTTGATTCTGGTCACTTTTTAGATACTCTGATTTGTTAGATTATAATTAAATAGTTTTAGCTTTATTAAACTAAATCTTATGATGTGAGGTGCTTACGAGATTATGAGTAAGGTTAAAGGACTGGACACGATGAACCGTATAGTTGAGTTGCTACCTACTATAGCAATGTTGTACCCATTTCCCGTTGGCCTAGGAGTTGTAAATACCACTGAATATATTGCTGTAGTGGAGTATCCTATTGTAGATCTGGAAACAAGGGTCGGCGACAAAATTAAAAATGGTAGTGTAATCCATACTGCCATGCAAGAAAAAAGAACAGTAGTCAGAACTGTTCCTAAAGAGGCCTTTGGTGTGGCCTATAAAGCTATGGCTTTCCCAATCTTTGATGAGCAAGATCATATTATAGGCGGTGTAACCTTAGTCTATAGCCATGAAAACGAGATGATACTGAAGAATATAATTAGTCAGTTTGCCTCTGCTTTCGAGCAGGTCAATAGTAGTATTCAGGATATTTCTGGAAGTGCCCAACAATTAGCTAAGCTTGGTGAGAGCCTCTCAATGTTCGCACACAATACTAGAGAAAATGTCGGCAAAACTGATGAAATAATTCAAATGATTCAAAACATTACTGATCAAACCAAACTATTAGGTTTAAATGCGGCTATTGAAGCAGCTAGGGCAGGCGAGCACGGCCGTGGCTTTGCAGTTGTAGCTACTGAAATCCGTCGCCTTTCTGACCAAAGTAACAGTTCAGCCAAAGAGGTTACGAGGATTTTAAAAGAGATTTCATCCTCCGTAGACTCCATAAATTCACAGACTAATGAATCAAATAAATTCACAGAACACCAATCCTCGTCTATCCAGGAAATTGCTGCAGCTATGGAGGAGTTGGCCGCACAACTAGAAAGCCTCAACGATTTGGCTCAACGACTGTAAATTATCCCAAAATACAGTTGAACATAGCCAAGGAGTGTGATTAATATGATGGCTTTGCTCAATATCGGGATTATAACCGAAATGCTCTTTATTAATTTATACACCTCCTATATTTGTTCGAAAAAGAAAAAACAACCACTTGATACTTGGCTTTATCTGATTTTCTTCACCATCGGCTTTAACGTGCTTAATATTATTATCATCAATCTTTTAGGTCCAACTATTAGTTTTAACGGAAGTTTTCTGTATTTTCTCACAGGCTTTCTGTATATTATTCCCTTGCAGTTGTTATATGCTCAACCATGGA
>JAPXME010000196.1:0-2845 GCA_033809185.1 Clostridiaceae bacterium | reverse complement strand
CCGCCTCTTCCAAGGCCAGATCCACCAATCTGTTGACTTGTTCTAAATGATGACGAGAGGCTAATTCCGGCACAACTCCGCCATATTCCTGATGAAGCGGTATTTGGGAGGAAATTATATTGGCTAGTATCTCACTTTCATTAGCCAGAACTGCTACTGCTGTTTCGTCGCAGCTTGTTTCAATTGCCATGATAATTTTTCGTTGTTGCATCTCGTACTCCTTCAATAAACTCTCGTATATCAAAAACCCTTTAGGTTATCTCTTTCCACATTATTAAGGCATCTTCATTATTATCGGCATAATAACCTGGCCTGATTCCCGCCGAAACAAAGTCCAATTTTTCATAAAGATTGATAGCAATCTTATTAGACACCCTAGCCTCTAAGGTCATGCGCAGGGCATTTTTTGCTTTGGCCAATAGGACCAGACCTTCTAACAAGAAATTGCCTAAGCCACGTCCACGATAGGAAGAGCTAATAGCAATATTAGTAATATGAGCCTCATCACATATCAGCCACATACCGCCATAACCTAAGACCGTAGTCGGAGCATCACTGCTAACCACAACAAGATAGTTAGCAAACTCATTATCATTTAACTCACACCTAAAAGCATAATCTGACCAAGGTGTGGGAAAGGTCTCTTCCTCTATTTTTACTATCTGCGGGATATCCTCTAAGGTCATAGCTCTTAAAAGGTATTCCATTTCAATTGCCTCCCGCCTATTTACTTACAGCGGCACAATTCAGCTTTTTCCGTGCATCTACGGGCCTGATGTAGGATGGCTTTAAACTATAGAGATCATCTTGCTCTCCTGCCAATAAACGCTCCCGGCCTAGCTGAGCAACAGTACTGGCTCTAACCCCATGAAATATAGCAGGGGGAAAGACAGCTGGCTGGGTTAAAGTGACCCAAGTTTGTCTGTAGACTTCGACCCCGTCTCCTACAAACAATACCGGTTGTTCGTATTTTTGCAAGCTCTCTACCCATTTTGTAGGTTCTATAGCTTGATCCGCTTCCAACTGCTCTATCTTCTGACCTTGAAAACTAAAAAGAGCAGTATAGACCTCTTTTTTCCGCGCATTCATCACTGGAGATACCAAGTAATTACTAGTCATTTGGGTACAGGCTAAAGCCTGCAAAGTTGGTATAGCTACTAAAGGCAGCTTACGTCCTTGGGCCAAAGCCTTAGCCGTTGCCATGCCGATCCTTAGCCCAGTAAAGGAACCTGGACCACCGGCTATAGCTATACCCTCTACATCTTCTAGGCTCAGCCTGGCCTGCTCCAAGAGATCTACAATAAGAGGCAGCAGCTGTTCCGAATGAGTTAACCCTATATTCAATGTAATCTCTCCCACTAAGCCTTGAGGACCAACTAGGGCCACAGAGGCTACCGGGGTAGAGCTTTCAATCCCCAGCACTAACATTGTTCTCCAACTCCTTCAGCAAATTAGCCACTTCCTCCCCATGAGCCGTAAATGTGATCAGCCGACCTTCACCATGTTCATTCTTGCTCAACCTTTGCATTTGCACTTGTAAGTATTCCTCCGGCAAATAATCCTGGATCAAGTCGCTCCATTCTACTGCCGTAACGCCCTCACCGTAAAAAAATTCATCATAGCCTAATTCTTCAAGAGCTTCCGGTGTAGGCAGACGATAAACATCAAAATGAGCCAAAGCTAGCCGTCCCTCATAAATATTTATCAGGGTAAAGGTAGGGCTAGTAACAGCTTCTTCTGCACCTAACCCTGCTGCTAACCCTTTAACAAACAGAGTCTTACCGGCTCCTAGATCTCCCTCTAGGGCAATTACTAAGCCTTGAGTTATCATTTTTCCTAGCCGGTAGCCAAGCTGCCAGGTTTCTTCCGGCGAATGGGATTGGTACTTATACAATCTTTGACACCCCATATCTCAAAACTTGCATATTCATAAATCTTGGATTCATAGAGCAATGAATTTTTTATAGATTTATCCTCAATTACTTTTATACACTTCTTGGCCGTTTATGTAAACCTGTTCAACCTTCGACCGCCAATCGAAAGGATGGCCATCCAGAATAACAAAATCCGCATCTTTGCCGTTCTCCAGACTGCCTATCCGATCCTCTAAGCCTAAGATTCGGGCCGGATTAATTGTAATAGCTTGGAGGGCGGCTTCTTCAGATAAACCGTTTTTCACAGCTAAGGATGCACAAAGAGGCAAGTACTGAATAGGAATAACTGAATGATCGGTAGTCAAGGCAATTAGTACCCCTGCCTCTTGCAACAGCTTGGCCGTCTGCCAATTTTGTTCAGCCAACTCAACCTTAGAGCGGTTAGATAAAGTCGGACCTACAACTACCGGAATCTTCTGTTCCTGCAATTGGCTAATTAATTTATGCCCCTCTGTACCGTGAATAGCTATCAGCTCAACGTTGAACTCCTTGGCTATCCTTAAAGCAGTGGCAATATCGTCAGCTCGATGGGCATGAGCTGTAAGAGGAATCTTCCGGTCTAAGACTAAAAGGAGATTCTCCATTCCCAAATCCTTTTCAAAGGCCTCGCCATTTTCCAAAGCCTTTTTCTTTTTCTCTCGATAGTTCTCGGCATCAGTCAGAGCTTGGCGCAACAAAGCCGCAATCGCCATCCGGGTACAGGGCATCTTCTTCTGTTCACCATAGACCTTTTTGGGATTCTCACCAAAAGCCACTTTCATTCCAGCCTGGGAGTTGATAACCATCTCTTCCAAAGACCTACCTGCAGTCTTCATCACTAAGTTAAGACCACAGATCACATTAGCACTACCCGGGCCGCTCATCACTGTCGTAATACCGCCACTTAAAGCATCTTTGAAAGCTATGTCAAA
>JAPXME010000195.1:0-2854 GCA_033809185.1 Clostridiaceae bacterium | reverse complement strand
AATTTGCAGCTGTGCCAAACTTGGCTTTTTTAATACGTGATAAGGTAAAGCTGATGTATGTTGGTGATGCCTTAGCGTCGAAGGAAAATTTCCATGGGCTAGGTCTTAAAGAGCTGGGTTTGGATCTGTTGGTAGCTCCCTTTCCTTATGTAGGCTTACCATCAGCCAGAAAAGTTATCACTGAATATATCAATCCCAGAAAAATTCTGGCAGTCCATTTGCCTGATGAAGCTAAGGACTATGAGGGCTGGATTGCCGCCACTATGAAAAGCTACCACAGGATCAAAGATAATTTTTATCCCACCGAATTTTTAAGTCTAAGATTGTAATTTGTTATTAACATATACTCACTAGATTTTTATTGAAAATAGAAGAAATAAGGAGTGTATTATTTGTGGGACTAGTAGGAATAATTGTTAACCCTGCCTCAGGTAAAGATATCAGACGTATGCTTACCTATGCTTCACGTTTTACAAATCGCGA
The DNA here is from genome assembly GCA_033809185.1 of Clostridiaceae bacterium. Classification (GTDB taxonomy): domain Bacteria; phylum Bacillota; class Peptococcia; order DRI-13; family JAPXME01; genus JAPXME01. The sequence continues at coordinate 2,371 of JAPXME010000195.1, read as the reverse complement.
GAAGGCCAATATTCTAGAAAGAATCATCTCGGCTATCGGGGATTTTGCAGGAAATGAAATCTATGTTATGCCTGATGGGGAAAATATTGGCCCATCTGTGGTCCATCACCTGATTGAGAAAAATGTCGCCTACAAGGAACGCCTCCATATCTATGATATGGAGGTGGATAACAGTATTGATGATACAATTTCCTTTACAGAGGGAATGAAGGCTATAGGAGCTGATGTACTTATTGTCTTGGGGGGAGACGGGACCTCCAGAGCTACGGCAAAAGCTATTGGTACTATACCGATGATTCCTGTCTCTACTGGAACTAATAATGTCTTTCCCCAGACTCTAGAAGGCACTATCGTTGGGATGGCCGCTGCCGCTATAGCTTCCGGCCGTTTAGATCCTACTGATTGCTGTACACCTTGCAAAAGGATAGAGATTTACAGTGACAATCAATTAATTGATATTGCCTTAATTGATTTGGTTGTTTCCTCCAAACTTATTGTCGGAGCTAGAGCTATCTGGAATAAGGAGGAGATTTTTCAGGTTATCGTCACCCAATGCCATCCTGCTACCATAGGTTTCTCGGCCTTAATTGGTTGTAGCGAGATTGTTGAAGGAACTGATGATTTTGGTATGGTGGCTCAGTTTAGCCAGGAAGAACCTAATTACAAAGCAGCTATGGCTGCAGGGCTTATTGTACCTATTCATATTAAGAACAAAACTCAACTGCCTTTAGAGCAAAACTTGCTACTTAAAATGGACCATCCGGGTATTCTAGCTCTAGATGGAGAAAGGGAAATACCCTTTGAGGCAGGTACAGAGTTTACAATCCGGATAACCCGTCAAGGACCGAATAAGGTTGATTTGCGGAAGACCCTTGAACTTGCCCAAAAAGCCGGCTTATATCGTTTATAGGATAGAAGCCCAAAAATTTTGTAATTGATAAGTTGATAAAGGTAAAAAAAGTGTAAATTCAACCAATCCAATTATCAAATTATTTAAATATGTTATAATTATAATGAAGGAGGAGAGGTTTTTAGGAATGAGGGGGGAAGTATGATGTTAAATTTAGCAAAAGGTCCTGTTGCATTTCGTGTTGGATGCTGTAATAGGAGGTGTACTTAAAGATGACAGTAAAAGTATTACGGCATGAGAACCCCGTTGTTATTGCAGAGGACAGAATGGAATCTAATTGCGTTAGTGCAGTTATTCAGGATTCCTGGCAGCGTTGTATAGAGATGGGGGTTGACCCTGAACAAAAAATAGTTAAGAAGGTATATGATAAAACAAAGTTCAAGGAATTGTTAGAAGAAAATGCACAGTTTATTGAGGTAGCAATTCCCTTTATGGAGAATATTTATAATTTTGTAGCTGGTTCAGGATTTATCGTTACTTTGACAGACCGTAATGGAATAATTCTAAAAATTATCGGTGACGAGGATGTCCTCCAAAGATTTAGGAATGGTAATTTTCGCGAAGGAGCTGACTGGAGTGAAAGAAGTGCCGGAACCAACGCTATAGGAACATCACTGGCAATCAATAAACCGATACAAATTTTCGCTCATGAGCATTTTTGTCGTTGTTCTCAATATAGTGCCTGTTCCAGTGCTCCGATTCATGATCCTGAAGGAAATGTCCTCGGGGTATTAGATATGACTGGTGATGATCACAATGTACACAGCCATACTTTGGGTATGGTAGTCGCTGCAGCTCATGCTATCACCAACGCTCTGGCTATAATCAGTGCCGAGAAAAGATGTCAGCTTTCTAATCGCTATCAGAGTACAATTATTAATTCTATTTCCGAAGCCTTATTGGCTACTGACATGAAAGGGCATATTACGCAACTTAATGCGCAAGCCCGCAAAATTTTAAATCTTCCGCCAGATGATCTTCTTGGTCGAGATATCTTTGATGTTTTACCAGGGAATAATGAGGATTTGTGTACTATCATAACTACTGGTAAATATGTTACAGACACAGAAATCGCGATTAATACTCCAAAAGGAAGATTAAAATACACAGTTACTTCTCGGCCTATTCATAAGTGTTCTGTTACTATCGATGGTATAGTACTAATCTTAAACGAGATAAAGAGAGCCAAGAAGATTGCTCAACGGCTGGCAGGAGCCTCGGCTGTATTTACCTTTGATAATCTAATTGGAAGAGATAAATCTTTTCTAAAATCTGTTGAAACAGGAAAAATTGCAGCTTCCGGTGAGTCAAATATTCTTTTATTAGGCGAAAGTGGAACTGGTAAGGATGTCTTTGCTCAGTCGATTCATAATGAAAGCGATCGAAAAAATGGTCCATTTGTGGCTATTAATTGTGCGGCCATTCCCCGCGAACTCATTGGGAGTGAACTTTTTGGTTATG
>JAPXME010000194.1:0-2856 GCA_033809185.1 Clostridiaceae bacterium | reverse complement strand
CCTTTATGCCCTTTATTACGGAAGAAATCTGGCAGCACCTGCCTCATCAAGGGGAAACCATCATGAGATCAGCCTGGAATTCCGGAGAAGAATCCTTGATTGATGAGGAAGCAGAACGAGAAATGAATACTATAAGTGATGTAATTAAGGCTATTCGTAACCTGCGCAGTGAAATGAATGTGCCACCAGGAAAAAAAGCAGAGGCAATTCTCTTGGCTCAAGATCAAGAAACAGTAGATATTCTGCAGAAGGGGCAAAAATACATTGCTAACCTAGGCTCCATAGAGCAGTTAACCGTTAAGCTAACAGAGGCCACGAAACCAGAACAAGCCGTAACGGCAATTGTCAGCGGAGTAGAGGTCTATCTACCCTTAAAAGGCTTGGTTGATTTAGAGAAAGAGATTGCTAGATTAGAGAAGGAACTGGCTAGCTTGGAGAAAGAAATCAGCAGATTAAACGGTAAGCTTAGTAATGAAGGCTTTATCTCCAAAGCTCCTCAGGAGGTAGTCGCCAAAGAAAAGGAAAAGCTTGTTGATTATGAGACGAAAAAGGTGGCAGTATTAGAAAGGATATCTTCCCTAAAATGAGGGTTATGAACTATCATGAAGCAATATCAGAGCTACAAGGTCTCACTAAGTTCGGGATAAATCTTGGGTTGGAGAGAATCACCAGCTTGTTAGCCTATCTGGGGAACCCCCAAGAGAAGATACGCTGTATCCATATAGGTGGTACTAACGGTAAAGGTTCGGTAGTATCCATGCTAGCTTCAATATTGCAGACAGCAGGTTACAGGGTGGGGGCTTTTACCTCACCCCATCTGGTGTCTTATGTAGAGCGATACACCATAAATGGTCTGCCAATTGCAGAAGTGGAATTTGCCCGTTATTTGGCTGAAGTTCTCGAGTATTACGAAAAGGTCAGGCAGGAAATCGGTGAAGCTCCTACAGAATTTGAAGTATTGACAGCCATGGCTTTTCTCTATTTTGCCAGGGAGAAGGTTGATGTACTGTTGTTGGAGGTAGGCTTAGGCGGTGATATAGATTCTACCAATGTCATCAGTAAGCCGCTGTTGTCTATCATTACTAATGTTAGTTTGGACCACTGTGCTTACTTAGGTGATACCGTACAAGACATTGCTGAGAAGAAAAGTGGCATAGTTAAAGAAGGATGTCCTGTGATCACTGCCAGTACAGATCCGGATGCACTGGAAACGATAAGGCAAGTAGCCACAAGAAAAAAAGCTCCTCTCTATGAAGTTTATGCAGAAAGTAGCTGGAGCTTAATAGAGGTGACCCCGGAAGGACAATATCTTAAACTAGATAGTGTGGGGAACTTGTTCTTGCCTTTGCAGGGGGAGCATCAGTTAGTCAATGCTGCTACAGCCGTTTTGGCTGTAGATGTTCTGAATACCGGAGTTTTTAGGATAACGGAAGACGCTTTAAAGAAAGGATTGTCATCTGTTAGTTGGCCTGGCAGATTGGAAAAGCTAAATGACAGCCCTGATCTCTATATAGATGGGGCACATAACCCAGCAGGCTTAGAAGCTTTAGCCTCTTGGCTTTTGCGGAGCAGATCCAGGTATAGTAGAGTAATATTGATCATCGGAATGCTAGATGACAAGGACCAATCAGCAGTAAGTCTCTTGGAACCCTATACTGATATGGTCATCGTTACTCGACCTTTTTCGGCTAGAGCCGAGAACTGGGACTTGTTAACCGAATATTTTCAGCAACAGGCTAAGGTTATTCTTTTGCTAAATGAACCTACGGAGGCAGTACAAAAAGCTTTAGACTTGGCAAGCTCTACAGACTTAATTCTTGTAACAGGCTCTCTATACTTGATTGGTCAGATCCGCCAAATGTTCCAGTGCTAGGTTCTAAAAGACAAGCCTAATTGCATACAATCTAGTTGATAATAATCTATTGTGTGCAGCAGGATAGGCTTGGGGGGACCGGCATGAGATACCGACGAAATCCGACAAGAAGGTTTTTATCCCTGGTGATAACACTGCTTCTGATTCTGACATTTTCCCTAACCTTTGGACAGGTTCTGGGTAATCTCTACTTGGAAAATCTAGATTCTCATTCAGGTTCAACTATCCCCACCCCTGTTACGAAGGGAAAGGTTAATGTATTGAGGCTGAATGTTATTAAGTATTACACAGTTGAGGTAGCCAGTTACGAGGAAAGGGAAAAAGCAGTTAAGGTAGGCAATATCTTGGCTGAACAGGGAATACCTGTGGTAATTACCGGAACTGCTCCTTATCGGGTTCAACTGGGCTTTTTGAATCAGGCGGAGAAACTGAGTCCTTTGGCACAGGCTATCACAGTTGATGGTCAGAAGGCCCGGATTATAGAGAAAGAAATTAATTCCTTGGCCTACAAGTTCCCGGAAGAAAATGTTTTGGCCAGAGAAAGAATAGCTCCTTTTCTAGGCCAAGTTAGCTTGGCTCTGGAAAAGGCAGTTTTGTTAAATGGCGAAATTGATTGCACTTTAAGCCATTTTGTACTAATAAAGCCTAAATTTTTAGAATTAGCTGAAGACATTGTTATTTTAACTGCAGAGGGACAAGAGATTGTTGGTCTCTTACAAGAAGGAGATCCACAGCAAGTTGATTATTTTATTAGCTTAGTGGAGGCACTATCCAAATGGGCATCTAGTGTCAAAGAGTTAGAAACTGAGTGGAATGATAGACAACTTCTGATTAGTCATCAGCATACCTTAGCTGTTATTGAGGAATACCAATCATTTATCAAGTTAACAAATTAACTACAATAATTTATGTACTACTAAACATTTCTATATGTTATAATTTTCACAAGAGGAGGGGAAGATAATGAAGAGTGCAAAAATACC
>JAPXME010000193.1:0-2900 GCA_033809185.1 Clostridiaceae bacterium | reverse complement strand
GTCCTGGACTGAATAGTAGCTTAGCTGACAGTGAAATAAATTCTACAAAATGATATTATAAATATCAACATGAGGAAGCAAGCTTGATAATAACGGAGGTGTGGCAATGTCACGGTTAGTTTATCATGGTCATTCTTGTTTTTGTATTGAGAATGATACATATCAAATTATTATTGATCCATTTTTGAGCGGAAATCCAATAGCTGATGTACAGCCTTCCAAGCTCCAACCCACTCATATTCTGGTTACCCATGGTCATGATGATCACTTAGGGGATGCCTTAGAGCTTTCCAAGAGCAATAAGGCTGTGATAATCGCTCCAAATGAATTGGCTCTTTATTGTGAGAGCCAAGGCGCCACAGTTCATCCCATGCATATCGGAGGTTCTTTTAAGTTTCCTTTTGGCAGAGTTAAATTAACCCCGGCCTGGCATGGGTCGGCGGTAATAAAAAATGGACAGTTTATTTATACCGGTTGTCCTTGTGGTTTTATAATTGAATTTGAGGGAAAATTGATTTATCATGCCGGTGATACGGGACTTTTTGGTGATATGAAGCTGATAGGCGAGGAGAAGCTGGACTATGCTCTCTTGCCAATTGGAGATAATTATGTGATGGGGCCTGACGATGCCATACGTGCAGCCCAGATGTTGAAGGCTAAGTTAACTATTCCAATGCACTATAATACTTTTCCGATAATAGAACAAGACCCTCATGAATTTGTCCAGAAACTACAGAAAATCGGTGGTTTAGATGGACAAGTCATGGAGCCTGGAGATGTGCTTCTGATAAAATAATTTCCAAAAGAAGGGATTCTGTTAATATACCCCGAATGTGTCACTTATTAGATTTTTATCGCACTAGGGGGTGAATCCCATTAAGCACCTGCTGGCTATTCATCGGGTTTGGGGTTTGCAGCTTAATAAGTATTATGATCAGTTACTGTCTTTCTTCGGTTCTTGGGAAGAGCTTTGGCGCAGTAAAAAACCGCCGGAAGAATTGGCAATCCCAGCGCCCCTTTGGGATAAACTGCAAGAAGCTAAAAAATCTATAGAACCAGATAGTTTAGTAGCTGAACTCCGGGAAAAAGGTCTAGGTATAATTATCCGAGAGCACCAGCATTATCCGCGTTTATTGTTGCAAATTACCAATATTCCGTGTATCCTTTATTATTGTGGAAGGCTTTCACTATTAAAAGAGGATTCTTTGGCTGTAGTAGGTTCAAGAAATGCTACTCCCTATGGACTACAGCAAAGCCGGGATATTTGTCGGGAGTTAGCTGCAAACGGCCTGGTAATTGTCAGCGGAATGGCTAGAGGTATAGATGCCGCGGCTCATGTGGGTGCTCTGGAAGCTAAGGACGGCGGCACTATTGCCGTTTTAGGTTGTGGTGTTGATATTATCTATCCACGGGAGAACACTAAGCTATATCATCGTCTTCAAGAAGAAGGTTTACTAATTAGTGAGTTTCCCATAGGAACTGCTCCTTTGCCTTATTTTTTTCCTATTCGTAACCGGATAATCAGCGGACTTAGTCGGGCTGTGTTTATCGTGGAAGCCCAGGCTAAAAGCGGTACTTTAATTACTTGTGATTATGCCTTGGAACAGGGTAAGGATGTTTATGCTTTACCTGGACCGGTAACAAGTCCTAACAGTATCGGCACCGTAAGGTTGATCCAGAATGGGGCTAAGGCGGTAATCCACGCTGGTGATATCTTGGAGGATTTAGGTTACAGTTTTGGGGAATGCTTATTTGCAAAGCAAAAGGAAAACAGAAAAGCAATCAGTAGTACAGAGAAAAAGATTCTGAATCGTCTTGGTTGGGAGCCGGTCCACCTGGATATATTGTTGGCAGATTTTGCAGAGACTGCATCTTTATATCAGGACTTGCTGACTTTGGAATTGAAAGGTTTAATTAAACAACTGCCAGGCAAGTATTATATTAGAATTTAATGAATTTAACAGTGGAATTTTCATATATGAGGTGAGGTTTTTGGCTAATGTGTTAGTAGTGGTGGAGTCGCCTGCGAAGGCGAAGACAATAGGCAAATTCTTAGGCAAGAAATATTCAGTAAAGGCTTCCATGGGACATGTGCGAGATTTGCCGAAAAGTCAGATAGGTGTTGAAGTAGGTCAGGATATTAAGATTAAGTACATTACCATCCGGGGTAAGGGGAAACTGCTCCAGGAAATTAGGCAATTAGCTAATAAAAGCGATAAGATACTATTAGCTACTGACCCGGATAGGGAAGGGGAGGCAATTGCCTGGCATTTACAAGAGCTATTAAAAATACCAGCCGATGAAAAGTGCCGGGTAGAATTTAATGAGATTACTAAAAATACAGTAAAGGAAGCCATCAAAAAACCGCGGAAACTAGACCCGGACTTAATTGATGCTCAACAGGCTAGAAGAGTATTAGATCGTTTAGTAGGCTATAATCTTAGTCCTTTGTTATGGCGCAAGGTTCGTAAAGGTTTAAGTGCCGGTAGGGTGCAATCGGTAGTAGTGAGACTTATCTGTGATCGGGAAGAGGAAATAAATAGATTTGAGCCTCAGGAGTATTGGTCTTTGACAGCTCAGTTGCAAAAAGACAAACATGTCTTTGAAGCAACCCTGCAAAAAATCGGCAAGGAAAAGGCTGATCTCAAGAGTGAGGAGCAAACCCAAGCAGTTATTGATGCTATAGGGAAGAATGATTTTCTAGTTGATTCGATCAAGAAAAAACAGACAAGACGAAATCCAGCACTTCCTTTTACCACTAGCAGCCTGCAGCAAGAAGCTTATCGTAAGCTGAACTTTACAGTTAAAAAAACCATGCGTATTGCTCAACAGCTTTACGAAGGATTAGATTTAAGCTCTAAAGAGGGCGCTGTGGGATTAATAACCTATATGCGTACTGA
>JAPXME010000192.1:0-2946 GCA_033809185.1 Clostridiaceae bacterium | reverse complement strand
ATTACAACTGCTGCTCTTCTCCCTTGTTTTGTGATAATATAGACTATAATTAATGTGCAAATAAATTAACTCTTGCTAGCTTTGATTAAGCTAATTCATGTTGACAAATACCAGAAATGATGGAACACTAAAATATGGGAATGATATATACTATTGTTTAGAATACATCTTGGAGGGAATCCCTTGGAAAAAGAAAATAAGGAAGTTTTCTTAAAATATAATAGCGCTGTAATCATACCAGCCTTGAATCCACCGCCTAAATTGTTAGCTCTGGTGCAGGATTTACTTGAACAAGGTTTCCCACATATTATTGTGGTTAATGACGGTAGTTCAGGCTCCTTTGAACGGATATTCCAAGAAATAGAGGCTATGGATAGATGTACTGTTTTACACCACGAAACCAATCGCGGTAAGGGTCGTGCCTTGAAAACAGCCTTCTCATATGTACTTGAGAATTTTCCATCTCTAGATGGTGTGATCACTGCTGACGCTGATGGACAGCATTCTGTAGATGACATCTGTCGGATCAGTGAGTTATTATCTCAACGGCAAGATTCTTTGATTTTGGGTGAACGGAACTTTAGAAGTGAAAACGTTCCTAGAAGGAGCTGGCTTGGCAATACACTGACCAGCCGGGTATTTCAATTTCTTTACGGCGTCTATTTACATGATACGCAAACCGGTCTTAGAGGCATACCACTTCACGCCCTGGACTGGATGATTGAAATGGTTGGCGAAAGATACGATTTTGAACTTAATATGTTGATCAAGCTTAGAAACCACAATCTTGGCATTCTAACAATGCCAATTAAGACAATATATTATGATAATAACGCCCATTCCCATTTTAAAACCTTTAGGGACACCTTACCGATCGTTCTACGGCTAGTTTCCGGAGCCCTCAAGTATTCTGGCTCTGTGCTATTATCCGGTATAATCGACATTATTGCTTTTTTCGTTTTAAATACTATTGTCTTAGCCGCTTACCCTGCAGCTACCAGACTTTTTGCCAGTACTGCTTTGGCGCGTTTGCTGTCTTCTATTTGCAATTTTAACGTTAACCGTCGGCTAATCTTCGAGGCCAAGGACAACATACTAAGTTCAGCCTTACGTTACTATACCGTGTGTGTTATTCAAATGTTATTATCATACGGATTAGTATTTGCTATCAGCCTATCCTGGAAGGTAAATGAATCAGTTATCAAGCTCTTCGTTGATTTTGTTCTAGGCACTATCAGCTATAAGCTCCAACTGCACTGGGTTTTCCGTAATGATCACGAAACGATCGTCAATTCCATCAATGTCTAATCACAATAATTTATTCAGGAGGGGCTATGGAACGCTTATATAAAACTTTACTCTCTCTTTTCCGCTGTTTTTATCCGCGTTATCATTACTCAGGGCCTGACCAGGCTGTCACTCCTGCCGTATACATAGTCCATCACCAAAATCTCCGGGGTCCCATCACTGTATTAGCTTGGCTCCCCTGGCATCTAAGACCTTGGGCTTTAAGCGTCTTTTTTACCCAAAAAGATTGTTTCCGCCATTATATGGACTATACTTTTACTAAACGTTTTGGATTTCCTAAGATAGTGGCTTACATTATTGTCTGGCCTATCTCCTTTCTTCTTCCACTTCTGATGAAACTGATCAATGCTATCCCGGTCTATCGAAGTAGAAAGGCTGTTACAACCTTTAGAGAAAGTCTCTCAGCTTTGACTACAGGTCAAAGCCTTTTAATATGCCCCGACATTGATTATAAAGACACTGGTAGTAATATTGGGGAGATCTATTCCGGTTTTCTTAATCTGGAAAAATATTATTACAAAAAGACCAGTCAACATCTAGCCTTTATTCCTCTCTACATTGATCATGCCAAACGCCTAATTGTGCAAGGTGATACCATCCTTTTCCCTGACGAAGGCAATTTTGAGGAGAAAAAATCCCTAATAGCTGAAAAATTAAAACAAGAAATTAACAAACTGGCTAACAACCCAGTTAAGCCATGACGATAAATGGCAGCTTTTAAAAAGCTGCGCATAAGAATCCCACCCGTCAACGCAATCAAAGATTGCTGACGGGTCCCGGGAACCTTGTTGTATTCACAATAAAAAATGCAGCCTGTTAAATTTAACGGGCTGCATTTTTTCCTGCCGTATATCCTGAAGACCAGGCCCATTGTAGGTTAAAGCCACCACATTTGCCGTCAATATCTATTAGCTCTCCGGCAAAATATAAGCCTGGCACTAGCTTGGATTCCATAGTTTGAGGGTTTATTTCATTTGTATTAATCCCACCAGCCGTAACCTGTGCGCTAGTCCAGCCTTTTGTTCCTCTAATCTTCATGCGCCAATCCGTAAGGATTCGGCAGATTTTCTCTTGCTCCTCACCAGATAAGCTGGCTGCAGGACGTTTTAGATCAGTAAAGCCAGCCTCAGTTAAGATTACTGGGATCAGCCGCTTATTGATTAAACCTACTAGGCTGAAGTCTAAAGGCTTATTGCCACTTAACTTAAAACGGTTCTCCAAGAGCCGCCGTAACTCGGCTAGGGACATTGTATCAATGATGGTGATTTTTAACTCAGGTTTCTGTCCTTTTTGCAGTAGCTCGCCGGCTATTCTGCTAAGTTGGAGAATTGCTGGACCCGAGACGCCATAATTGGCAAAAAGGATATCTCCCCTATCCAGAGCCAGGTTTTTTCCTTGGTGAATAATCTCTGCTGTTCCGACAAACTTCACGCCTTCAATCCGCTTAAAAAATTTGCCATCCAACATTATTTGCACCAAAGCAGGGAAAATATCTGTTCTCGTATGACCGAACTTAGTAACCAAATCATAAGCTTTACCGTCAGAGCCACTGGAGGGCAAAGCCTTACCTCCGGTAGCAATAATAACACTATCACCCTTATATTGCTGACCATTTTCTAAACTGATTACAAACCTATC
>JAPXME010000191.1:0-2963 GCA_033809185.1 Clostridiaceae bacterium | reverse complement strand
TTAGTTTTCTTTATTTTTGACCAATCCTTATATTTTTTTATTATTCCAGCCTTAGGCTTTTTAAATTCCTTATTCGCAAACTCCTTTATCAACATTGAGACTGCTGTTTCATTAGTAGCAAATTTAGTCTTTGCAAAAACTATGCCTTCCCCCAAAACAGTCATCAATAAACTCATGATTACAAACAACGCAGTCAGTCTTCTTAATTTCACACTTCACATTCCTTTCAGAAATAATATAATAAACATAACATTTTTTCAGAAAAAAATAAAGAGCCGTCGCCTTTTTGCGACAGCTCCTTTAAAATTTCTACTTATGGTTTTTGCAATAAAATATTCATTCCCGAATATTCAGCTACCTCGCCAAGCTCCTCCTCTATCCTGAGAAGTTGATTGTATTTTGCAACCCTATCTGTCCTAGATGGAGCACCAGTTTTTATCTGTCCACTATTTACAGCAACAGCGATATCAGCAATTGTAGTGTCCTCAGTTTCACCTGATCTGTGGGAGGTTACTGCAGTAAAGCCTGCTCTGTTTGCCATTTCTATGGCATCAAGGGTTTCAGTTAGAGTTCCAATCTGATTAACCTTAACCAGCACACTGTTGGCAACACCCATGCTGATACCCTTAGCTAACTTTTCAGTATTAGTAACAAAAAGATCGTCCCCAACCAACTGAATACGAGTTCCTAAGTTCTGCGTCAGCAGCTTCCAGCCTTCCCAATCATCTTCAGCTAATCCGTCCTCAATAGAGATGATCGGATACTTATTAACCAGATTACTATAGTAATCAACCATTTGGGCAGAAGTTTTATCCAAGCCTTCCCCTGCCAAATGATACTTTCCATCACTGAACAATTCACTGGCAGCTACGTCCAATGCTAGGCAAATATCCTCTCCTGGCTTATATCCTGCCCTCTGGATAGCCTCCACTATAACTTCCAAGGCTTCCTCATTAGAGCTTAAGTTAGGAGCAAAACCACCCTCATCTCCTACTGCTGTATTATAGCCCTTCTCCTTCAGAACGTTCCTCAGGTTATGGAAGACCTCCGTACCCATTCTTAGCCCTTCAGCAAAAGAAGCTGCTCCCACCGGCAGAATCATAAATTCCTGAATATCTACGTTATTATCAGCGTGTTGACCACCGTTTAAAATGTTCATCATTGGTACAGGCAATTCCTTAGCATTAGCACCTCCGATGTAACGATAAAGTGGTAACCCTACGCAATCAGCTGCCGCCTTAGCTACAGCTAAAGACACACCTAAGATGGCATTAGCCCCTAATTTACCCTTATTTGGGGTACCATCAAGCTCAATCAACATATTATCAATAGCCACCTGATCTAAGGCATAGGCATCAAGGAGAGCCGGAGCAATAATCGTGTTCACATTAGTGACAGCCTTCATAACACCTTTACCTAAAAAACGGTCAGGTTCACCATCTCTTAATTCTACAGCTTCATATGCCCCGGTAGATGCACCAGAGGGTACAATTGCTCGTCCAAAAGAACCGTCTTCCAAAGTAACCTCTACCTCCACAGTAGGATTACCTCTAGAGTCCAAGACCTCTCTAGCATAAACATCAACAATGTAACTCATCTAAGAAAATACCTCCTTTACAAACTCAGTGGATAAATTTTTTTACTTCCTGTCGATCAAACTTTCACCCTCCATTTCTTGAGGTTTTGGTAAACCCAGTAATTCAAGAATTGTGGGCGCTATATCCTTCAAGGAGCCGTTATGCAATGAGACATTTTCCAGCCCGTCTCCTACCAGAATTACCGGTACAATATTATCTGAATGAGCCGTTTGTGGTTTACCGGTTTGCTGATTCACCATCTCCTCAGCATTACCATGATCGGCAGTAATTAATATTATACCACCTTTTTGCATAAATGCTTCCACAACTTGGTGCAAGCAGCGATCCAGGGCCTCAATAGCTTGCACAGCAGAATCCATCTGTCCTGTATGTCCAACCATGTCAGCATTAGCATAATTCAAAACAAAAAAATCATATTTATCCTCGGCTAACTTTTCCACAATCGTATCCGAAAGCTCGTAAGCACTCATTTCCGGCTTAAGATTGTATGTAGCTACCTTAGGCGAGGGAACCAGTATCCTGTCTTCCCCGGGAAAAGGCTCCTCCAAACCACCATTAAAAAAGAAGGTCACATGGGCATATTTCTCAGTCTCTGCGATCCGCAGTTGTTTTAAACCTGCCTTGCTTATTACCTCACCGAGAGTATTTTCTAGATCTTGCGGTGGAAAAGCTACCGGCGCATCTATAGCCAGGTCATATTGAGTCATACAGACAAAATGGAGGTTCAAAAAACCACCCGGTCTATCAAATTCTTGAAAATCCCGCTCCGTAAAAGCATAAGAAATCTGCCGGGCCCGGTCTGCCCTGAAGTTATAAAAAATAACGACGTCCTCAGGTTTAACCAAGCCTACAGGCTCTCCCTCCCCATCAACTATAACCGTCGGCTCCACGAATTCATCAGTTACCTTCTGATCATAGGCCCGTTCCACAGCTTCTTGAGCCAGACAGGCTTTCGGCCCTTCTCCTGCCACCATGGCTCGATAACCTTTTTCTACTCTTTCCCAGCGTTTATCCCGATCCATTGTATAATACCGCCCGGACACAGTAGCAATCTGACCTAGCTGTATATCCGCCATCTTGTCTTCTAATTGTTGGATATATTCTAGAGCACTTGCCGGTGGTACATCACGACCGTCCAGGAGAACGTGAACAAAAACCTGGCCTACACCATGAGCTTTGGCCAAGTCCAGTAAAGCAAAGAGATGGTCCAGATGGCTGTGCACTCCTCCATCTGACAGAAGTCCCATCAGATGCAGAGCCTTGCCTTCCTGCTTTGCTTCCCCCATAGCCCGAACCAAGGCCGGGTTATCTTGAAAGTCCCCACATCTAATGGCCTTAGAACTGTCTCTTATACACATCTGACGC
>JAPXME010000190.1:0-2979 GCA_033809185.1 Clostridiaceae bacterium | reverse complement strand
TCTCACTACAATATCAAAGGTGTAATGTTCTTCCTGAGGCCCCTTAATCTTATTAAGCTTAGGGATTTCACTTGTATCACCTAGAATCAGTCCAAAGCTTTCTGCCATTTCCGGAGGGATTCTGGCTAAACCGATAGTATCGCCATTAACCAAGGCCCAGCGGGACATAGCTGTAGCCAGGGTTTGACCATTCTGGCTTTTTACTTCGAACTTACGATAAGCGCTGAACTTATCCATGGCAAGAGGACAAGTGCTGATAAGTAAGTTCTCATTGTATTGAGGATATTGGTCAATTGTGATATCCCATTGATACAAAACCCAGCGGTAGTTTTGAGCAAATAGTTTTTTCATGCCCAACCCTACCTCTTCACTTTGGATCCAGGTTATGTCTTGTAAATAATTTATCAGGGATGTGGGTAAAATTCTTCCCTGGTAGTCTACCTCATAGTAGTGAACTCGATATACTCCTTGTGTAATAATACCGGCCATATTAATCCCTTTCTAGGAGAGTTGCTCCATTATTTCCTCGGCAATATCAAAATTAGTGTAGCTTTGTTGCACATCATCATGCTCATCCAGATAATCCATCATCCGCATCAACAGCTTAGCCTGTTCTAAATCATTGACAACTACCGTATTCTCAGGGATCATACTTATTTCAGCTTGGGAGAACTCTAAGCCCTCTTCTTCTAAGGCCTCTTTAACAGCTTGAAAATCCTCAGGAGCAGTATAAATCTCAATTATTTCTTCATCTTCAGACTTGATATCTTCAGCACCTTTATCTAAGGCCAGCAGGAGTAGATCGTCCTCGTCCATAGTTAATTTCTCTTTTTCTAAGATTAAGACACCTTTTTGTTTGAACATCCAGCTTACACAGCCGGTCTCACCCAAGTTCCCTTCATTCTTAGAAAAAATGTGACGTATTTCTCCAGCCGTACGGTTTCGGTTATCAGTAAGAATACTTAGCATAATGGCTACTCCGCCAGGACCGTACCCTTCATAAACCAACTCTTCTAAATTATCACTATCTGGGCCACCGGCCCCTTTTTGGATTGCCCGTTGAATATTATCATTAGGCATATTAGCTGCTCGAGCGTTCTGAATTGCCGTTTTTAAACGAAAATTGCCCTCGGGATTAGGCCCTCCCATCTTCGTCGCCACTATAATCTCACGAGCCAGTTTGGTGAACATTTTGCCTCTGGCCGCATCATTTTTACCCTTGGTCCGCTTAATATTGGCCCATTTAGAATGACCTGCCATTGATAAAACCTCCTATGTTTCGTTAAGCTAGATTCACAAAGGCACAGGTTGGACCTGTGCCACAACTTTTCCTCTGTAATTTTACCACACAAACTAGAGATGCTTCAATAAAGGTCTTCTCTACTTTAAGACAAATACCTGAACATTGCGTCGGCCCCATTTTAAAGCCTCGGCTCTTGTCTCGAAAAATAGATCAATCTTATTCCCTTTAATAGCACCGCCTGTGTCCATAGCTGTTGCGTAGCCATACCCGTCAATGTATAACCTTGTTCCCAGAGGAATAACCTTAGGATCTACTGCTACAATACCTACACTAGGCCAAATTCCTGTATAGGTTTTATTACCTGTATGGGTATAAGCAGTAGCAGACATTGTAAGGACTCGATCAAATTCCAGCTCTTGACCGCCTCTGGAAGCTATTTGCCTTGTACCATAGGCAACTATCTGGGTCTTAGGCTTACGGACTACAACCTTCTCGATTAGATTTTTGCTGATTTCTTGGCCATTCTCGATGACAATTTCAAAGACTGATCTTTCCAGACCCTTCTTACCTTTTTCCAAGATTCTCTGTTCGCCCTTATAGAGATGGGGGTCCTCTTTCTTCTCTATGGCATAATCGAGAGCCACTTCTTCAACAACTTGTTTTTTCTCTACCCTAGTAATCTTAATTGTATCTGTACACTCTTCTGTTAATTCCGGTTCGACTCTATCATGGATTCCTAATTTTATTTGCAATTCTTCTAAGACATTTTGCACAGTCTGGGCATCGGTGGTTATAGTTTGTGAATTATCCCCATCAACTACCGAGACAGTCTTTAATGTGCGCAAAGTCAAAAGTCGCCGGGCAGGGTAATATGTAAGAGCATGATTTTCCTGTTCCTCAGAATATACTGCTAACTCTGGTTCCTCCACCGGATAACCATAGATAGTAACCAAAAGGAGCAAAGCAGCTAGGACAACAGCACTTACCAAGCCAAGCTTTCTTTTTGTTATTTGCAAATAATTCACCTCCAACCTATCCTATTATACACTAGATAATCTTTTCTTACTACTTTGTGAATTTCTAATAATTTCCTACCATTAGAGAGACCAACTCATAGAACTCTATAAGTTGGCCTTTTATGGTTGGTGTATATTATATTTTTATTCCTTTAAATCAATTACAGCTTGTAAATCTTCCATGGCACTAGAGTAATTATCTTGAAACTTCTCATACAGCTTCTTATCGCCTGTTTCCAGATATTTTACTAAGTACTCATAACAAGAAGCTAAAGAGCCTAGTTTGTCCCCTAAGTCATCTTTACCCATCGAGCTAGCTTTAACTCCGTATTCGGAGATCTCACTCCAGATTGTCCTAGCTAATTTTATATCCTTATTAACAATAGCTTTTTCCGTAGAGGCAACGATCCATTCAATAGCCTTATTACTCTGTTCTGGGTCAGAAAAGTTCTGTGATGTACAGCTTAATAATAATACGGAGATTAAAAGAAACAGCACTAGTAACATACTAGCTTTCTTCATTTTCAGTATTAATCCTCCCTATACATACTATGTAACACCCAACCAAAGTACTATATTACTATTATATCCAGGATCCGTCAAATTGTAGTCCCAATTTGATAGTGTCAAGTTACTTTGGGTTTTCAAAAAGCAGAGTACTCCCAAAACAGTGATATCAATTAAGCTCCCCTTACTGATGTAAGGAATTTTGCCGCCGTA
>JAPXME010000189.1:0-2986 GCA_033809185.1 Clostridiaceae bacterium | reverse complement strand
GGTTATGAGGAAATGGAATGGCGAGGCGGCATAGTGCTGTATGAGCCGGTCTATCCTAATATTTTGTTTGCCCAAGATGGGGAAATCTATGAATTTGCAGGGAAAAAGGCAATAGTCATAGGAGGAACTTACAGCATTGATAAATATTATCGGCTGTCTGGCGGAGGTCCATGGTTCGAATCTGAGCAGCCTGATGAATGGATCAAAGCCTATGTGGAGGCCCAGTTGAAGAAGGTAAAATGGGAGATTGATTACGTTTTCTCCCATACGGTCCCACTTTCATACGAACCACGAGAGGCCTTCCTGCCTAATATTGATGAGGGAACTGTAGATAAGTCTACAGAAAAATGGCTGGAAACTATAGCGAACAGACTTAGTTATGAAAATTGGTATGCTGGACACTACCATGTGGATTGGAGTATGGACAGGGTGCGGATATTATATGAGGATTTTTTGGAGCTTGAGGGAGAATTTGACTACTAGATTAGGTGGAGAGTAATAGCAAAAATTAAGAGAAAACCTTATTGTAAGAGGTGATAATTATGATTTGTGCAGACAGCATACAAGAACTAATTTCTAAAAATAGAGAAGATGCCGAAATGCTGAAACTCATTGAAAATTGTCTGATGTCTTTTTATGACTACCACACTCGTATTTTTAAGATGGAGATATGGCTTAAGCTTCATGATTATCGCAACACCTCAAAGGAAGATTTTCAAACTACATACACTGAGTTAGATAAATCAAGGTCGATCTGCCACAACGCATTAATAAAAAATCTAAGTATTTTAAATCGGCTGTGCCAACAGCATCATCTTCCGCTTGTTTATGGTGGAGTGGTTTCGGAAGAAAGACCGCACAGAATAGAAATTGCTGATGCTGTGTTGTCTTATGTGGAGGATATTGTTAAGCAAAGGCAAAAGTAAAAGGTACCTGATAGTATCATGATCATATCTAATAAATTGCCTAAAACAACCCCGGCACCTTAATAGACAATCAGGGGCCAAGGTTAGTTCTAATTATTGTGCAGTTATAAGGAATATTATTCACTTACATATGAGATAAAATTTTTAATAGCTTGCTCAATAGTAGCATTTAAAGACTGACCTTTAGAGCTGGAATAGAGGACAAGATTTTTATGAAGCTCTGGAGAAATACGTACATTGAAACTTCCACGATATACTTTTTCCGGTTCTAAACCTTCCTCTTCACAGAGTAAAAGGTAATCATCTATTGCCTCTTCAAAATTTTTTTTCAGGCTCTCAACGCTAGTTCCCTCATAGGAAATTAAGCTATTAATGCCGATGACTTTTCCAAACAAGATTTCATCAGCAGCGGAAAATTCGACAGTGCCATAGTAGCCTTTGTATTCTAATAGACTTCTCATATCAAATTCTCCTTTTCTAAAATTTCCAGTACTTGTTTTATTTGATATTCTAAAAGCACTTTACGTGGATGTGGTCTGTGCAAGATTATGACTATGTTTCCTCTGAAAAACTTTACACGGGAACCACTAGTTTTGCCTTTGCTGGATAATTTGAAACCCAGTGACTTGAGTACGTTTTGCATTTCTTCAAATGTAAAGTCCTTGGGAATGCTTTTTAATCGTTTAATCAACTTTTCTTTCTTCCCCACAGTGTAACCTCTTTTAGAATTCTTCATACTGTTAGTATAATATGAAGAAGGGTGCCTTGCAACTAGAAATTAGTTGCAAATTATTAATAAGATATTCAGTAATTATCAGCCTATTGAAACGATGATTTTGACCGATATATAAAAGTATCAGCAGGAGGAAAGTATGAGCTTAGATATCTTGATTTACATAGCTATTATCAGCCTTATTGCCATAATATTGACAATTTACGATAAGAAGGCAGCACGAAAAAAGGCACGACGGGTGAGAGAGCGGACTCTCTTTATTTTTTCCCTCTTAGGCGGTTCAGTGGCCATGTTGCTTACCATGCTTACCATAAGGCATAAGACCCGTCATTTAAGATTTATGGTCGGAATACCAATCATAATACTTGTTCAGGCTCTAATTCTAGTATTTGGATGTAACTCAAGCTTGTCGGTCAGCTATTATGATGTGGAAACCGATAAAATCAATGGACAAATAAAAGCGGTGCTTGTAGCAGACTTACACTCCTGTTACTACGGCGAGGGGCAGATGGAATTGATTAATGCTATTGATGGGGAAGGTCCGGATGCTATTCTGTTGAGTGGGGATATTTTTGACGATGATATGCTAAAAGAGAACACAGTGGAGTTTATTAAAGGCGTTTCGGGCAACTACCCCTGTTATTATGTTACTGGCAACCATGAATTTAGGGGTGGAAAAGCCGATGATTTTAAGGCTATCCTGGAATCATACGGCGTAAAGGTTTTGGAGGGAACGAGTGATATCTTAGAGCTTGGTGGCGACAAAATTCGTATATGCGGCATAGATGATCCTGAAACTGATAGATACCCAAGTCGTTCTATGCCATATACTGAGCAACTCAACCGACTGAGTGAAGAATTAACAGATGACGGCTTATTCACAATCCTGCTATCTCACCGTCCCGAACGCATAAGCCAGGTTTTGCCTCTTAAACCTGAC
This sequence comes from Clostridiaceae bacterium, assembly GCA_033809185.1. Lineage (GTDB taxonomy): Bacteria > Bacillota > Peptococcia > DRI-13 > JAPXME01 > JAPXME01. The sequence goes on along the minus strand of JAPXME010000189.1, from coordinate 387 downwards.
CTTGTCTTAGCGGGCCATGCCCATGGTGGACAATGGCGGCTACCTATCTTGCTTGAAAATGGTTTGCTGGCGCCGAACCAAGGGCTATTTCCAAAATATACGAATGGTGAATACTTCTTTGGTGATACGGAATTGATAGTCAGCCGTGGTTTAGCCCGTGAATCAACAAGATTGGTACCAAGGATTTTCAACCGCCCAGAGATTGTGGTTATTACTATTGACTAATACTGTAATAAAGGTTATGAAGGATGGCCAATCCCATATAAAAGCTCTTACTCTAACTAAACCTGATTAATCAGAGTTTAGTTTTGTTAAGTTTGTATAATCAAGATATTATTATATAATAGTTAAGTTATATATAGTTTTACCAGGAGGACAATATGGATT
>JAPXME010000188.1:0-2996 GCA_033809185.1 Clostridiaceae bacterium | reverse complement strand
CCCTCATGTAGAGGCAGTCCAAGAAGAACCTCCAGAACTAGCTTTAGATGGGTACATATTAATGACAGACAAGGGGCCCTTAGATATTTCAGAAAAAGGGGCTCTATTTATTTACCCGGACGTTGGTAGCCGTGATGTGCTTAGAGTGGTAAAAGAACTGCCGGAAGAAAAAAGACCGTATATTATTATCAATTCAGGCACGATAGAACAGGCGGAACAGGAATTAAAAGAAGTAGGCTTGACTGAAGAATACTACATCTGCAGGGGCGAGTCTCCTGCAGATGTAGTGCCTTCGCTATATGTTAAAGAAAACAGGGAGCTATTGAGGTACACTTGTTCTATGGCTGTAGAAAAGCTGACTGAGCGCAAATACCCTATGTTAGTATCAAGTGCAGTGCTTGAGAACACTGATAGTCCTAGCGGTCATAATGCCATCCAAGCGGCTAAAGCAATCACTGAAGCTATAGTACAGCCTGGCGAAGAATTTTCTTTTTATAGTTATGTTGGCGTTTGTTCCGTTAAGCGTGGATATAAAGTCAGCAGATCGATAATGCGAACACCTGAAGGGCCAGTATATTTTCCTGATGTAGGAGGGGGGATCTGCAGGACAAGTACATTGCTAAACTTCGCTGTGAAGGATTGCCCAGGGTTGAAAGTGACAGAGAGGCACAACCACTCAATGCCTGTGTCATATGCAACGCCTGGTGAAGATACAGCGGTTGCAAGGAGTTCTGGCTGGGATTATAGGTTTGTGAACAACCGTGAAAAGCCGGTACAGATAATATTCCATTGGGATGATAATAATATGAAAGTGGAAATATGGGAGATGTTAGAGGGCTAAAATACTAGACCGCCCGGGAGCAAACAGGCGGTTTTTTTTGTCTTTAGTGCGGGAGGGGGTGAAACCAGTGAAAGGTTATCAAAGAAATATAGCTTTAGTAGTTTTAGTGATAATGGCTTTCATGGTCTGCGGTTGCGGTAGCCCTAAAAACAATACTCCGGTAGAAGGAGCAAAGGTATTCATGAAGGCGATGGTCAACAAAGATGCCAAGCTAATGGATCAGATTAACCATTCAGGCATGCTCTGGCCCACGCAATATTTGATGGAAATCTCAAATGATAAGGATTGGGGGGAAATCAATCTAAAAGATTGCCAATACGAAGATAAAGGAAAGGGAACGGTTGAGGTTACAGTTGCTGAAGACAGCATTATAACGCTCAAGATGATTGAGGAAAATGGCAAGTGGTATTTTGTTAAGTTAGGCAAATGGTAGAATTGCCTTTTAGGAGCGAGATGCAAAACGCAAAAATGGTGACACTCGACCTAAATGCCAGGTGAGGATTGAAACATCACGGGTCCCATAACAGTTGTATCGGCATACGAGTGCTACAAAAGCGCGGAGAAGATCAACAATAGTAGCAATGATCCATAACCGTAGATTAAGGAAGGACACATTGTATTAAGTATAGCCACAGGCCGTCTAGGACGTATCTAGGTGGCCTTTTCTATTGCCAGGGTACATTTTTGCATCACTTAGAGAGGGGGAACGCACAAAATCCATATTTGGAACACAACAAGACAAGTTTTATTAGCGGATAATGTTGATATTGCAGAAAACTTCTGGAGTCGGTGCAAGGGGTTATTAGGCAGGCGGTCATTACCGGAAAGATCAGGGTTGCTACTTAAACCCTGCAATTCAATTCACTCGTTTTTTATGAAGTTCAGCTTTGATGTCTTATTCCTGGACAGTGATTACATAGTCGTTTATAAGATCGAAAGAATGTGTCCTTATAGGGTAAGCCCAGCAATAAGGAAAGCCAAAATGACACTAGAGTTACCTGTAGGATCAATAAGTAAAAGCAACACTCAATTAGGGGATCAGCTTTTATTGAAAGGAGGCGATGTTGGATTAAACCGTTAATACTTATCAGCACTCCCAATACAACCGATGCTTATAAAGAAGTTTTAAGTAGATTACTGATATATCGGGATAGTTACCAAATCCCTTTGGGAATAGAAGTATGTTTCTCCGGGGAATTAGACAGGATCGGATTATTAAAAAAGGTTCTTAACAAACACAATATACCGTTTGCTTTTAACCTTCCTGCACTCAAGGAAGGCGATCTAAAAGTCATAGGACATCTAAACCATTTCCAGCCGGAGTATATAGTTACGCAAGGTTATGTATCAAGTGGTGAGTCGGGCGATTATATGGGTCTGTGTGATGAAACAGTCAATATATTGTCCGGTATTGGTAATGACACAAAGTTATATATAAAAAACTCAGTATATCCAGCTGTGGGTATTCTTTCGACAGAGTTATTGGAAATTTCATGGGGTTCCAATTGTGGGGTATTGATCGACACCGAACATTTGCTTCATACCATTTTAGCTATCCGAGAGTGGAGCCGTTCCGATAAGGCCATTCCCTCCAATGACGAAGAGAAGGAGTGCCTTAAACGGTACAGCTTCTTTGTTCGTTCAGGCAAAGTGATATGTCCTCTAAAGTCATTAAAAACACTTGACCTAGAAAGTCAGCTAATGCAAGTTAGTGCTGATCGCTATCACATATCTGGCAGTAATACAGTGATTACAGATGCGGAGTTAATTAACCAGGCTAAAATACAAGACACTCCATTTCATAACTATCTTATTTCAGCAGTCCGAAAAATGAAGCCAACATCAATAACCGTTAAATGTTCCTGTTTAGATGGGAACCATGACCTTGATGTTGGTTTGAATTCTTTAAAGACACTGTTAGAGCTTGTATCTGAAAAAAAACTAAGGGGGATTTCAAGATGATCAGTAAGACAGTAAAGGCAAAACTCATGGAAAGATTGCGGAAAAAATCCACATCAAAGTATCCAGTCAACATATTTAAGGAGCGTCTATTTACAGACCAATCTGTACGTTATTGTATTCGATGGTTTCCACCGGCAGGTCTTTAAGCTGTGCCTCACGGTGCCCCTGTCTTTTACGGCGCCGGTAGGTAATC
>JAPXME010000187.1:0-3026 GCA_033809185.1 Clostridiaceae bacterium | reverse complement strand
AAAGAATATTAGGGGAAATCAAAAAGCACTGATATATATACCTTAAAGGTAAAATATCAGTGCTTTTTACTGAGCAAAATCTACTAAAGCTTTAAGGCTACATCATAGGCAGCCCAGACTACATCCATTAAGTTACCGACTTGAGAGGCGTCGCCTACTACATATACCTCTTTGAGATCGGTTAACTCCTTGACAAGAGGAGCATAGGAATCGTAACCTACTGCTACTATTACAGTGTCAGCCTCAATTTCTTTTTCCTGGTTGCCAATGGCAACAGTGACTCCGCTAGAGGTGATTTCCTTTAATTCAGTTGATTTTAATACTTCAACTTCATGGTAGATTAGTAATCCTCTTAGCATATTGCTATTAGCTGCACATAGGCCAGGTACTTTGAGGATATCGTCGGCAATTTCAACTATTGTAACCTTCTTATCATTTTTGGCCAAATCGTAGGCTATTTCACAACCGGTCAACCCACCGCCTACCACAACGGCTTTTTCACCTACAGGCTTTTGTTCTAATAGCATTTCAATAGCATTTATGGTTTTAGGACTATCAAAACCAGGTATTGATAATTTTTTGGGAGTAGAGCCGCTAGCAATAATTACGGCATCGGGGGAGGCTTGTTTAATCAGTTCGGCAGTGGCTTCGGTATTCATAATTACTTTGACATTTAAATCTGTAATCTGCTTAATATACCATTGGAGCAGTTTTTTATCTGCTTCTTTGAAATCAGGAGCAGCAGCTGCAATAAATACTCCACCAAGTTCTTCACTCTTTTCATAAAGAGTAACCTCATGACCACGCAAAGCACAGAGACGAGCTACTTCCATACCACCTATCCCGCCTCCGACAACAATGATCTTCTTTTTATGCTGGGCAGGGACAAGGCGATAATCCTCTTCATGCAATACTGCCGGGTTGAGAGCGCAGGAAAACTCTTTACCTAAGAAAACCCGGGCAAAGCAACCATTATGACAAGCAATACAAGGACGTATATCTGCTAGATTCTCCTGCTTGACTTTTTCTGGCCAGTAGGGATCGGCTAAAAGCTGACGTCCTATACCAACACCGTCTATATTACCGCTTTCAATAGCTTTAGCAGCAATTTCCGGATCTTCCATGCGGCCACCACAGTAAACTGGGATATTCACAAAATTTTTAATATATACTGCTTCAGGAAGATTGCAGGCCATGGGCATATACATAGGTGGATGAGCCCAATACCAAGCATCATAGGAACCATTATCAGCTCCTAAGGCATCGCATCCAGCTTCTTCAAGAATCTGGGCTGCCCGGGGGCTTTCCTCTAGGCTACGTCCGAATTCTTTATAAGCCTCGCCTGGTAAGGCACCAGAGTTAAAGCCTTTCATCTTGCTGGCTACACTATATCGTACAGCTACGGGATAATCCTGGCCACAAACTTCTTTAATGGCTTGAATTATTTCACAAACAAAGCGCAAGCGGTTTTCTAGGGAACCGCCGTATTCATCGGTACGGTGATTAGTAGCTTCTATAGCAAATTGATCTAACAGATAGCCTTCGTGAACAGCATGGATTTCTATTCCGTCAAAGCCAGCCTCTTGTATCATTTTGGCCGATTTTCTATAACCGTCGATAATGGCCTGGATTTCTTCTTTGGTTAAAGCACGATGCATTCTGTCAGGAAGCCAGTAATTTGGGATGTTATCGGAAGGAGCTACGATAGCTTTTTCTTCATTTAATCCTAAATATGCTAAAGGACCTTCGGCACTGGCATAGAGGTTAAGGGGCAGGACACGACCCATGCCAGCTCCTAGTTGGATGAACATTTTTGTCCCATAAGAATGGATTTTTTCCATCATTTTTTTGGCTCCGGGTATAAAATTATCGCGGCTGTTGTGAAACCAAACTCCGGCCCCAGAAGAATCTTGAACAGTTGTTAGACCAGAGATTATCAAACCTGTACCACCCTTGGCTCTCTCAATATAGTAGGTTGCTAGACGTTCATTAAAGGAACCGTCGGGATTAATAAAAGGTGAACCTCCCATTGCACACATAACGATCCTGTTCTTGATCTCTAGTTTTCCTATGTGCATCGGGGTAAATAAAGCAGCGTACTTACCAGACATAGATAGACCTCCTTATTAATAAAAAATTATAAAATCACTATAAATAAATACTACAATATTTATTTCAAAGTATCATGACTAGACTGAGGTGTCAACATAGAAGAAAGAGCTTCACTCCAATAATGTGTACTGAATCCCTGACCTTACCAAGAAAATCTAAGTTTAGGGGTCAGTACAATATGGGTAAAGCTCTTTTTTTGAGTCTTATTTTAAAACATTTTAAAATTATATTCTCACATAGCTTAAAATTAGGGTAAACTATGTATGAACTTGTCTGAAAGTATTTCACTGACATAGGTGTAATTAGCTGATAATTCAGCTAAGATATTTAGAATTTCATGAGGTTTGCCAATTAACCAAAAACCGTTAGGACTAATGATCATGGCAATTACTCCTTTACTTTTTCTTTGCTGAATAGTTTCATTATATGTTGTTAAATCAAAGCTTATACCAAGGGAGAATCAGAAATGACAGAAAAATTTATACGGACAATAAAAGAAGTCTCAGGAAAAATTATTACATATAAGCAAGAGGAGGTATTACTGTCTAATGGTAATATGGCAACCAGAGACATTGTTTTACATGATGGGGCTGTAGGAATTGTAGCTATCACTAAAGAAAATGAAATTATTCTGGTCCGTCAATATAGATATGCAGCAGGGGAGGATTTGTACGAAATACCAGCGGGGAAATTAGAAAAAGGGGAGGAGCCACTGCCAGCGGCCAAGCGGGAGCTTTCAGAGGAAACAGGCTATAGAGCAGAAACCTGGCATTATTTAACTTCAATGTACTCTGCTCCTGGTTTTTGCAGTGAAAAAGTATTTCTGTACTATGCAGAGGATTTAACGGCAGAAGAAGCCCATCCAGATGAAGATGAATTAATTGAATATCAGAAAGTTCCTATCCCTAAAGCTT
>JAPXME010000186.1:0-3045 GCA_033809185.1 Clostridiaceae bacterium | reverse complement strand
TTATTCCTCGGATTCTCATGTTTGGGAATTTGCCGATATTTCCAGTGTAAAAGGAAAGGCATGGGTAACATATTGGCCGCTTGAACGCATCAGAACATGGTAGATTAAGAAGCGCAAGAAATCTTGCGCTTTTCTTTTACGGGTTTGTCCAGCAACTAAGGTGTTCAAAGCAAGGCGTTTAAGGCAAAAAATACCAAGAAATATAAAATAGTGGACTATAGACCAGTGAATTTTGTTAAGTTTTTTAGTTTCGTTTTGTCTTTAGCTAACTCTTGAAGGGGAGGATTGCGATGAGTCTGAGAATTCTGCATTGCGGTGATTTACATATTGGTATGAAGTTCAACTCTTATCCGGAGGAATTACGACAGGTACTTACAGAGGCCAGATTTAGCGTTCTCGATAGTATAGTTAAGCAGGCTAATGAAGCCGAATGTCAACTGTTGGTTATTGCCGGGGATCTTTTTGATAAAACGACTATTCCTGTACGGGATATTGAGAGGGTTATAAAAACTTTAGATAAGTTCTCTGGTGATTGTGTGTTAATTCTGCCAGGCAATCATGATTATGATAACGGGCAGGGTGGCTTATGGGAGCATCTTCAAAAACGGCTGACAGGGAAAATCCTAATCTTGAATGAAGAAAAGCCTTATTATTTGCAAGATTATGATTTAGATGTAGCTGCTTATCCAGCTCCTTGTCGTCGGAAGCATAGTAGTACGAACAATTTGGGCTGGATGGAAGATAAGATTGATCCTAAGACGGCTCGCTGGCATATTGGGCTGGCCCATGGTTCCCTTGAAGGGGTGTCTCCTGACTTGAATCAAGAGTATTATCCCATGACTATCCAAGAACTAATGACTATAGATGTGGATCTTTGGCTTTTGGGTCATGCTCATATCCCCTATCCAGAGCAGATGTCTACTTTAGGGCAGAGGATATTTAATGCCGGAACTCCGGAACCTGATGGCTTGGACTGTCATCATGAGGGACATGCTTGGCTACTAGAGCTGGATGATAATAAGGAAGTACAAGGAAACCTGCTAACCTTAGGCCAATTTCGTTTTATTGATACTGTGCGGGAAATTGAGGACGAAGAGGGATTCATTAAACTATGTAAGGAATTCAGTGGGCCTAAAGGGGAGTTTACGATCTTAAGGCTCAATTTGCGTGGAGTATTAGAACCGGAGCTTTACAACCGTAAAGAAGAATATTATCGTCAGTTGAGGGAACAATTAGCCTATTTCCTCATCGACGATACGGAATTAAGGGTTAGGATTAACCGGGAGGTTATTGAACAGGAATATACAGCCGGGTCTTTTCCCTATCGCTTTTTGCAGGAATTTCTAAACCGTGATGACCAAGAAGCTCTACAAATAGCCTATGAAATGCTGCGGGAGGTCAAAAGCCAATGATTATCAACAGATATTTGTGTGAAAATATGGGTGGAATAATCCGGCAAGGGTTAGAGTTTAGCCCTGGCATGAATGTAATCTACGGGCCTAATGAGGCTGGAAAAAGTACTATTGTAGAAGGCATTTTGGCTACCCTTTTTCGCAGTCATCGGCTTCGCAAGTCGGTGGCAGACAAAGAATTTGAAGAGAAATTCCGGCCTTATCCATACGGTGATAGTATCAAGGGCCAGTTGGTTTTTTCCGTTTCAGGACAAGAATACGTACTGGATAAGGAATGGGGGAGCAGTCCGCAAATTAGCCTTACCATAGGCGGTCAGATTCTCAAAGATGAGAAGGCTGTATTAACAAAATTGCAGCAACTTCTTAGATATGGGGAAGGAACATATACTAATGTAGTTTTTGCCAGACAAAGTGATTTACGAGTGGCCTTAGAAAGGTTGCAGACGGATGCAGAAACGGGACAAGCCTTAAGTGATGTTCTGCACCGGGCTGTAATGAGTTTAGATGGTATTTCTTTGGAAGGTTTAAAAAAGAGGCTTGATGAGGAATTCGAAGCATTATCTGGCCATTGGGATCTAGAGCAAGGTAGGCCTGAAAAGGGTAGGGGTCTGGATAATCCTTGGCGAGTAGGTAAAGGTCTGGTCTTAGATTGCTACTACAAACAAGAGGGGCTATATCGGAGAATCAGAGAAACCAGGCAATTGGAGGATGACTACTCAGCAGCTGTAGACAGATTACGGAAGCTATCAGCTCAGAGGGAAAAAGTCAAAGGGACTAAGGATAAATACGCCGCTTTGGAAGGTGATATTACTGCACGGGTCCTGTTAGAGAATAAGCTACAGCTCTTAGAAAAGGAAACTGCGGAATTAAAAGAGATTATTGAGCTAAAGCCGAAAATGGAGGCTGAACTGAAACTACAAAAGGCTGAGATAGAGCGGATAAAAAAAGAACAACTACAAGTAAGTGAGGAGCTTGCTCTGGCCGAAAAGCTGGAGAAGGTCAAAGAGAGCCAGCAATTGCTGGAGAGAAGTAAAAAACTGCAACAGGCGATTGAGATGAAGCGACAGGAGTTGGCTGGATTATCACCTGTTCCCGAGGAGAAACTTAATCGCTTAATGGAATTACACAATCAATTGATTACCACTAGGGCGACCCTAAAGGCTGCCACCCTTCAAGGCTCTCTAAAGAGTGGCCCTCAGATTGTGTATATTACCAGAGGATTGAAGGAGAAAGAAAGCTTAATCCCAGGAACGGAATTTAGTGCAGAAGGATTTTTCCGGCTGGAAACAGAGGACGGTCTGGTCTTAGAGGTGAGTGCAGGGGATTTAGATTTTGAGGCCTTAAGCCGTGAATTTAATGGTCAAAAGGCCGAATATCTAGAAATACTCCAGGAACTGCAGGTAGAGAATCTAGCTGAGGCTAAAAAGAGAAGTGCTGTATATGCTCAGCTAAGCGGCGAACTGCAGATTCTCGAAAGCAAATATACAGAATTATGTCAAGGTCGGGATCTGGCAGCCATGGAAAAAGAGATTGCAGAGACAGCAGGTCAAGGAACCCGGCCACCCCAGGAATTAAAACTGCTATTAACACAATGCAATGAAGCCCTTAGAAAGGCAGAGGTTCAAGAAGCAAA
>JAPXME010000185.1:0-3047 GCA_033809185.1 Clostridiaceae bacterium | reverse complement strand
AGATTATGAACATTATCCTTGGTAAACTTATTAACGGTTAACCTACGATATCTTTCGGCTTGCCTCGGTTTCCCTTGATTAACCATGTTTTCTGCCATCAGTCCTAAAATACCGGCTTTTTCTATCCCTTCACCTTCACCCAGGGATTTATAGGCCATGCGTAAGTATACTTGAGCCTGTTTCGGCTCAATAGTGTCCAGATACACTTCACTCATACCCACATAGGCCTGGCTAAGACCTAATCTATTACCTTCTGCTTTATAGATCTCTGCCGCCTTCTGATAATTAAGTAAAGAATCATTATAGAGACAGGCATACCTAGCTTCATCACCCAGAGCTAGAAAAATTTCAGCATTATTATGATACTGGGTAGGTAGTATTTGCAAATATCTTCTAAAGGCAGCCCCTCTCCCACTAGTCACCATCTCCCTGGCCAGACTAGCAAATATTTGGGCAGCCTCACTCCAGGCGCGACCTTTAAGAAAATAAATTAAAGCATTTTCTTTTTCGTCTCTCTGGGCATAGTAATTGGCGATTTTGTTATGTAGCTCATGGAAATCGTCTAATTGTTCCTCAGCTTTATTATAAAGAAAATCTCGGAATAAATTATGATACCTATATTGATTTTTACTTATCTCACTAAGAAATAGCCCGGCATGAATAATTTCTTTTAGATATTTGGCCGCTGTGCTAGTTAATTCTTTCATCAAAGTCAAAGTAATATATTCCGGTATTGATGATATCAGAAGGAACCTTTGCATATCTTCAGCTAAGTTTTCAAAAACATCTGCGGCCAAGAAGTTAAATAATATTTGCAAATTCTTATGGGAGATAATCGCCGTTGATTCACTGCTACTATTAAGGATCAGCTTTATGGCCATAACCCAACCTTCGGTATGCTCTACTATTTTATTAATTTGCTCTTCATTAAACCTATTGGGAGCCAGACATTTAATTAACTGGTTTATTTCCTTAGATGTAAACGCTAACTGAGCATTATCAAGCTCCATAACCTTTCCCTCAGTTCTTAAGCGATTAATTGCGGGCAAGGAGAAGCTTTCCCGGGAAAGCAAGACGATATGCAAATTGTTAGGCTTACATAAAATAAAGCGATTAAAAAATTGCTTGATTTCTTCTACATCATGCAGATAATGCCAATCATCTATAACCAAGATACCTCTCGTTTTTTGATTATATAGGTCCTCTAAACCTGCCATAGTAATTGCTAAAGCCCTCTTCCAGTCGAATTTCTCCTGGAAGCTCATATTCTGAAAATACCACTCTCGGAGGCCTGGTACAAGTGATTCTAAAGCAGTAATTAAATATGTACAAAAGCTGTAGATATTGTCATCCTCAGGGCCTGGGCTATACCAGCCACATGGAATATCCTGGCTGTCAAGGTATTGGATCAGACTAGTTGTCTTACCATAGCCTGCGCTGGCTGAAATAAGTACCAAGGGGTACTCTGTTAGCCTGTGAAACTTCTCCTGTATCCGAGGACGATACAGAATATCCTTCTCTAATTTGGGCCTAATTAATTTACTTTTCAGGACTAGATGACTATTCATGTTTATCCCTACTTATAATTGTTCGATTTTTCTCTAAATTCTCTCTGAGCATTTCCCAGCAAATTATGCCTCAAATATAAGTATATCTTATCTATTTAGATTCTTAAAGTATAAGGCACTGAATCATATTCAGTGCCTTATACTTTAAGAAATAAGCGGATTTTAATATTCTTTCTTAGTAATCACTAGATTAAATATAGTTCATCTTCTTAGCTTCAAATAGTAGTTCATCGCGGACATCAGGATGAGCAATATTGATCATAGCCAGAACTCTTTCTCTAATACTTCTACCACGCATATGAGCTACACCATACTCCGTAACCACATAATCCAAATCATGTCTGGGGATAGTGACTGGGGAACCTAAGGGCAAGACGGGAACAATTTTGGAACGACCCTTAGCCATAGAATGGATGGTAATAATGCCCTTACCACCGCCACCTTTACGACCATTATCCGTTGCTCCTCTGTGAGTATTTAACTGTCCGCCGCAACCACTGTAATGACGAGTACCGATAGCTTCGGAACAAACTTGGCCCGTTATATCAATCATCAATGCCGCATTAATACTAACCATCTTATGCTGTTGACTAATGATTACTGGATCATTGGTTATTGTGCCCCTCATGATCATGACCGAGGGATTATCCTTGACGAACTCATAGAGCTTCTTAGTACCAAAGGCAAAAGCAGCTACAAACTTACCGGGATACATCGTCTTTTTACTGTTGTTAATAATGCCTTTCTCGTATAGCTCTAGCATACCTTCAGTAAACATTTCTGTATGAACCCCTAAATCTTGTTTTCCATCTAAAAATTTACAGACTGCATAAGGCACTCCGCCTATCCCCATCTGAATGGTTGAACCGTCTTCGATCATATCGGCAACATAGGCCCCAATCTGCTCATCAATCCTGCCGGGTTGGACCAGGGTTTCCTCAGGCATCGGATAATCAGCCTCAATAATGCGATCCACTTGACTAATATGAACTTCAGTATCACCAAAGGTTCGCGGATAATTGGGATTGACCTCGAGAACTACCTTTTCAGCTATGTCAATAAGGTCCTTTTCAATAAAGGCTGAACAGGACAAAGAGAAGAAACCATGCTCATCCATAGGTGAAGCCGCTCCGCAATAATAGGTCAGCTTTTCTCCTGCTTGTTTCATGTCAATTACGGCTGTATTGGAATTATTGGGTATATAGGTTACATTCTTAGAACCACTGTCTGCTGCAGCACGATCCGGCGGTCCATAAAAGAAGCAATTATTGAGAAATCTTCCTTCGTATTTCGGATTATTTTGAAAATCAAGCTTATTACTATTCAGGATCGTATAGATCTTGATATCTCTAACATCTTCATTAACCCGATGGATATTTTCTAGAAGTAGCTTCGGATTCTGCGGTACAATCCCTGTGGCAAAAACATCCCCTGATTTTACTTCACTTAAAAATTCATCTATTGTCCGCTACTTGGATT
>JAPXME010000184.1:0-3055 GCA_033809185.1 Clostridiaceae bacterium | reverse complement strand
GTATAATAATTGATAAAACTTACTTGCTTCAACTTCTCCCCAGTGACTATACTCTTCTATTTCATTCTCAGATATTGGATTATATTCAGGTAAAGAAACAACACTTATATTGCAGTCAATATTTCTTAATAAATGGCATACATAGTGAAATCCACAGGTGGAATAAGGAACGTTGCTTTTCCATATTCGTATTGGCATACCATCTTTTGCAGCAGACAACAGCTTCTCCATATCCTTGCGTTGATTTTGGAAAAATTGTTCTTGCTCCTTATTGTCAAAATCAAATCGTCCCCACAATTTTCGAAAAACATTTTGACGCTCATTCCCATCAATCTCACCCGAAATATCTCCAATATCGAGCGAAAAGCCTATATTAACAACATCTTGAAACCCTCCAACTGCTTGACCTTCAAATTGTTTCTCTAATTCAGATTTGGTCGGCTTTTTCCCAAAATAACCGATAGCTCCACCAAGCATAGTTTTTGCATCATAATTTTTTGCTGCTTTCATAGAACCTTTCTCGCTATCACTAAATACAACTTCAAGCAAAATTTCACCTCCTATTGAAAATACCTACATAGTTGAGCTGCCACAATCTATGACTTATTCAGTAGGCAGGGATAAGTAATTAAAAAGTAATTCTTATAAGAAGCCCTCCAAATAAAACAATTAGTAACACGGCACTCACCCAAAACGTTGGCTTTTTGTAATTAAGAACGTTCCTAATCCAGGATTTCACGCCTATTTCATTTCCTCAATATAGTTCTCTATATAACATAACTCAGTAGCTCCGCACATTATTTAATTCCCAATAAGGTACTCCAAATTTCCAACCTAATATTACCATATAAATACAAAACTGTGCATGCTTTTGCACAGTTTTGTATTTATTTCATATGTAACTCAATGTATTTCTTAACTAAACTTTATTTATTAAGAAACTCAGCCATACCCTTTTGGCCTTCCTCAGAGCTTATCTGGGAAAGGAATAACTCATACTCCCTGTCCAGGTCGCTCACAACAGTCTGGCGATCCCAAAGCAGGTGCTTAGCATTGCTTATAGAACCACGTTTCATAGATATTATACGTTCTGCAATCTGTTCAGCCTTATTAATAATATCACTCTGTTCACATATTTCCGTCGCAATACCCCATTCCACAGCTTGTTCCGCAGTTATTGGAGTATCAGTCATAAGAACCTTGGCAGTACGCTTTACGCCAATTAAATGTTTCATTAGTACGGCCCAGCCCCCATCCGGGCTATAACCCACTGTAGAGTAATAAGGAGTGAAAGTTGTTTTAGGTGAGACGAGAACTATATCGGCAGCAAGAACCATACCGATGGAACCACCAGTAAGCATACCGTGAACGGCAGAGATTATCGGCACCGGGCAGTCTATCATTGTCATGATTAAAGCATTCAATCCGCCTACTACACGCTCTGAATAAGAACGTGTCTGGGCTCTATTTTCATAAAAAGCTCCAACATCGCCGCCTGTTGAAAAGGTTCTCCCATTTGCTTTAAGTATGATTACTCTAATTTGATCATTTCTACCAAAATCCGCTATTGCACTTCTTATTTCCTCAATAAACTCAGGAATAAGTGAATTATGACGCTCTACACGATTCAAGGTCACATAGCCAATCTGACCCTTTTGTCCAGTAATTACATATCTCATAGTAATCGCTCCCTTCGCCTTAGTAGACTTGACAAAACATTCCGAAAATTAACCTCTTGCCCTTATCGCTTGAAAACTTTCCCTGTTATTAATTGTATCATTTCATTGACTCAGATGAAATCTTTTCTTGTTCTATTTCTTTGTATTATTTTATAGGCTCATATTTGATAGGCTCAGGTTAAATTTTTTCTTGCTCTGTTTCTACTTTAGCTTGGGCCGCTAGGTAAATGTCTCCTTCAAAACCCACAGGCAACAAATAGATCGATCCTAGCTCATTGTAGCTCACTAAGGCCTCGGCGATATCCAATTCTTCTCGTTCCAACATTATGGTTATTACGGCAGGTATTGCATCCCGGCCTTTTTCCGCTGGGATTGCTGCCTCAGAATTCTTTTTATCTACTACTAGTAAATCGCCTAAACGAGGGTCCTCCAGGGGACTAATTACCTGATCAGGGGTCTCATTATCACCAGCTATAAATACCACCGCATCAACAACCGCTCCAGGTATTACCAGGTTAGCCGTACTCTGAACTAGATTTGTGTTGACAGCTATTAGCATTTTATTTTCGTCTCTAAGGCGTGCCAAGCTTCCTAAGGGATTTTGGTCTGATAAGAACAACCGCTCCACCCGCAGAATATCCCCAGCCTCAAGGCCGAATTCTCCGGTGTAATAAGTGCCACTTTCTAATAATTCCTTCGTATCATACACAGCATCTTTTGGTATCACTGACAAAGGCCGTTTAGCTAAGATTAGATCCTCTTCTTTAATTTGAGTATAAGCCGGTATCTCCCTAATAGCTACGGCCACTCGAACCATTTCAGTATTTTCTCTAATATAGCGGTTGTTAATCTTAAATGTAACATAAAAAATCACCACAAATACTATCATTACAAGGAGCGTCTTCCATATTCGCTGACGCACAGCTTTATTCAACCTGAGTCACCTCAATTCTTAATCTTCAGAACATATATTAAAAAAGAGTTTTAGATATCTTCATCTTCTCCTAAAGAAGTTAAGAGAGGAAAAGACAGGGGATTTGTTCATCTGTCTGGTTGGAGGGGAGAAAACAGATGACATCCCCTGACTTATCTTTCATGCAAGTAGGAAGCTTCACCCCTACTTTGTTCAATCTATCTGGTTACTCTGATGTAATCATCATCAAACATATCGCCATAGATGGTGACATACTTTTGGCGAACTAAGCATAAGTCAGTTTTACCTGCACCTTTAACAGTGATATTAACTAAGTATTTTCCGTCAGGAACCTTTAAGTCTACATAGTGCTTCCGTTCATAGATAACTTTCCCACTCTGGAATTTATACCTCTCCCGGGGCAATTCCCAGGTTATATCATTATCACCGGCTTCCCCTTTTG
>JAPXME010000183.1:0-3177 GCA_033809185.1 Clostridiaceae bacterium | reverse complement strand
GCTCTAGACCCCGTAGTTGGGTCAGGCTTTTGTCCAGCATGAACTTGTAGGGTATCAAATTTCAATTTACGATTTGTGATCATCTTATTTTCCTCCTAAATTCACTAATTATGATACATTTAAGCTTAATTATCATTCAACTTACGTTAATCTACCATCCTTTATTTTATATACAATAAAACCCCTCCTTACTCATTACTCATAAGAAGAGGTTGTCATAACACTCTTCTTATCTTCCCGGTTTCCCGGCAGGAATTAGCACCTTTCAGTTTCACCTGAGGTTGCCGAAGGTTCATCGGGCCTTTCCCTCCCCTTCTCTTGATAAGAAGCATAATTTAAATTATTCCTACTATTTCACTAGAGTATAAACTCCCTTCCGAAGAATGTCAAGCAAATTTTTAGCATGACAAAATGCGGGGTTCAGCGTTAGACTGATTTGACACATCGTAAATATTCGTTAAAATCTAAGGTAAGGAGTGGATTAGATGAAATTTTCAACTAAAGCAAGATACGGTTTACGAGCCATGGTAGAATTGGCCTTGAACTATAAAAATGGTCCTCTCTCAGTCAAAGTTATTTCCGAGCGACAAGATATTTCGGAGGCCTATCTGGAACAATTGATGGCTCCCTTGACCCGTCATAAATTAGCCAAAAGTGTGCGGGGAGCCTATGGCGGTTATCTTTTAACTAAGGAGCCGAACAAGATTATTGTCGGGGATATTATTCGGGCTTTAGAAGGCCCTATTGCCCCTGTTGATTGTGTCAGCAAAGATGAACCCCGGGATTGTCAGCGGGCTGATTCTTGTGTAACGAAACTAGTCTGGGAAAAAGTACGAGATGCTGTAGAAGATGCCTTGGATAACTTAACCCTAGAGGACCTTTGTCAAAATTTAACGTCTCAAGATACCACAGGAAAATAATAATTAATATAAAAAACCTCAATAAGAACCCCACCCATCTACGCAATCGGAGATTGCTGATGGGTACCCGGGAACCTTGTTGTATTCACAAAAATAGCTCTTTTCCTTTTCAGGGAAAAGAGCTTTTTCGACTGGTAAGCTGTTTCTTAGGGTATGAGTTTAGATATTTCCAGGCACGGAATCGGTACGACCATTCTTGTTATTCTTCGTTAAACATATCTAACTGATCTAACCAGGCTGATACATCAGCATCACTAGGCATCTGCCAATCCCCACGAGGCGATAAGTTTACCGTTCCCACTTTTGGTCCATCAGGCACACAAGAACGCTTAAATTGATTAGTAAAAAATCTCCGGTAAAAAAGCCTGGCCCATTTATGCAAATCCTCTTCCGAATACTTATCCTTATATGCTTTTGAAGCCATAAAAAGGAGCTTTCTAGGTTCTAAGCCGTAACGCGACATATAATATAAGAAAAATTCATGTAGCTCATAAGGGCCTATTAGATCCTCTGTTTTTTGTTGGATTTCTCCTTTACTGTCAGGAGGCAAGAGCTCCGGACTGATAGGTGTCTTGACTATATTATGGAGAATCTGTCCAGCTTCACCCTTTAGTAAGTTATCAGCCACCCACAAGACTAGATGTCTAACCAAGGTCTTAGGAACACTGCAGTTTACATTATACATTGATATATGGTCTCCATTATAAGTAGACCAACCTAAAGCCATTTCTGATAAATCCCCGGTGCCTAGAACAATTCCCCCAGCCTTATTAGCTAAATCCATCAACACTTGGGTCCGCTCTCTAGCCTGAACATTTTCATAGGTAAGATCATGAACCGCAGGATCATGGCCTATATCAGCAAAATGCTGTAGACAAGCCTTCGTTATATCGATCTCCTTGACATTAACACCTAGTGCCCTCATTAAAGCCACAGCATTATGATAGGTCTGATCTGTGGTGCCAAAACCCGGCATCGTTACACCAATAATATCTTGTCGATCTAAGCCTAGGAGATCATAAGTCTGGGCAGCTACTAACAAAGCTAAGGTGGAATCAAGGCCACCAGACACACCGACTACTATATGTTTAGATCTAGTATGCTCCAAACGTTTAGCCAGACCTGCTACTTGGATCTGAAAAATCTCAGCACAATGTTGGTCTAAAGCTTGAGGTTCAACAGGTACAAAGGGGTTAGGATTAATCTCCCGTTGGAAATTTCCTTCTTCCGGGTTATATAGCTCTTGAAAACTAACCTCTATCTCTTGAATCCGGTATTGCTGTAAATCTGCATCCGCACAATCACTATAAACAGTATTAGCTTGTCTTTCTGCAAAGAGAATTTGGAGGTCTATCTCTGCACAAACTAGCTGGTTATCCCGCCGGAAACGTTCCGCTGCCGCCAGTTGTCGGCCGTATTCATAGATCAGACAATCGCCGCTGAAGACTAGATCAGTAGTGGATTCCATAACTCCGGCCGAGGAATATAAATAAGCACAAGAACAACGTGAACTCTGTTGGGCAATTGTCTCCCTTCTATAAGCTGCTTTAGTCACCAGCTCACTACTGGCAGCAAGGTTAGCTATAATATTGGCACCGCTCAACGCCAGATAAGAGCTGGGCGGAATTGGAGCCCACAAATCCTCTCCTATCTCTACACCTAATTTAAATTCTCCTTGAGGAGAACTGAACAATAGATTACCAAAGGGAACTTGTTGACCACAAAGCTCAACAGTTGTAGTTCGGTCTTCCAATTGCAGCCCGGAAGTGAACCATCTTTTCTCAGCAAATTCCTGATAGTTAGGTAGATATTTCTTAGGTACAACGCCTAATATCTTGCCCTGTTGCAGAGCCACAGCACAATTATACAACTGACCCATTACCGCTAATGGTAGACCCACTAAAACTAAAGCCTGGCCTTTAACCGTTTCTTGCCGAAGCTTGTCCAGGGCTTGTAGGGCCTCATTCTGCAGTAATTTCTGCCGGAAGAGGTCTCCACAGGTATAAGAAGTCAGCGATAACTCGGGAAAAACTACTATCGCTGCTTGCTCCTCCTCGGCTTTATTGATTAAATCGACAATTTGCTCTAGATTATAAGCCGGATTGGCAACTTTTAGTTTTGGCGAGGCTACTGCTACCTTAAGATATCCAAAATTATTCATTTTCCGAACCTCTTTTTCTTTGTCTTGCCTTATATTATACCATTTTACGCCAGGCTGGCTAGTCTCCACAATACTAAGACATTATCCCATGGTGAA
>JAPXME010000182.1:0-3179 GCA_033809185.1 Clostridiaceae bacterium | reverse complement strand
GCTCTAGCTTTTGTCTTCCGGAAAAAAATTATGCAATAACTTGCCCTCACGGATGCGATTTTCGACCGGTAACCTTTTTTCTTACGGTACGAGTTTAGACATTCCCAGGCAAGGAATCGGCAATACAGTTCTCCTTTCCTTTTGCACTATAGATGAAGAATAACGAGAACCCGGATTGCCTTGACGAGCCTGGTGTAAATGACTTAACGAAGTAACGTTAGAAAATAGGTTAGCCCGACACAGGATGTGTCGGGCAGGGAGAACTAAGCATGGATGCGATTTTCGACCGGTAACCTTTTTTCTTACGGTACGAGTTTAGACATTCCCAGGCAAGGAACCGGCAATACGGTTCTCGTTATTCTTCATCCATTTATTATTCACTTTTTTCCTGGTCGAATTTATCCTGATACATTTTAATAGCACGGTTGATAGCTTCCACCGCTTCATCACGGCCTTGAACTTCCTTAATACTAGTTACCTTGTGCTCCAAGTGCTTATATACTTCAAAGAAGTGCGATATTTCCTCATATGTATGTTTAGGTAAAGCTGCAATATCCCGATAAACATTGAGACCGGGATCTTTAAAAGGTATGGCAATAATCTTTTCGTCAACTTCATTATCATCAATCATTTTGATCAGCCCAATAGGATAACACTGAACTAAAGTCATGGGCTCGATTATTTCAGAACAGAGGACTAACACATCTAAAGGATCGTTATCCTCAGCATAGGTTAGGGGAATAAAACCATAGTTTGCTGGATAATGAGTTGAAGTATAAAGAATCCTGTCCAGGATTAACATACCCGTTTCTTTATCTAACTCATACTTCTTTTTACTGCCCTTGGAAATCTCAATAGCAGCAACAAAATTTTCTGCTGTTACCCGCTCCGGGCTTAAATCATGCCAAATATTAGACACAACTACACCTTCTTTTTATTTATTTTTTGATTTTGCCATTTCCGTAACGCATTAGGTTCAGTCGTGGTATAATCTAAATAATATTCTATAACATAATTACGTAATTTTTGCAAATAAATAATATGAAATCTAATAGGAGTTGATTACTATTGAAAAATCGCGACGAAATTCCCGTAGAAGCAACTTGGGACCTTACACCCCTTTTCAAAGACCAAAAGGCTTGGGAAAATGCTCTTAGTGAGGTAGAAACCCTCCTTTCCCAGATTGTAGCCAATAAAGGCCGAATTACTAGTGGAGCCAAAATCCTCTACGAAACTCTACATACCATGGATACATTAGGAATCAAGCTGGAGCATGTAGCTTATTATGCCCGGCTATCCTTCGATGTAGATATGGGTAATCCAGCTTTAAAAGCAAACTATGAGAAATTAGATTATCTCTATGCTCGTTTAAGTGAACAGTTAGCTTTCTATGAACCAGAGCTATTGCAATTAAAACCCGAAAAATTTGAGGCTTACAAAAAAGAACTACCTGAGCTTGCCCTTTATGACTTTATGTTTGAAAAACTATTCCAACAAAAAGACCATGTCCTAAGTCCTGCTGAAGAAGAGATAATCTCCCGTATGAGCTCCCTGGCCGGCTCTTTTCGCAAAATCTTTGATGACCTGACAGTCAATGATCTGGAATTTCCTGAGATCATTGATGAGAACGGGGAAAAGATTGTAGCCAATGAAGTTAATTACCGCCGTATGCTTAGTTCTTATAACCGTAAGGATCGGGAAAATTTCTTTAAAGGCTTATTAGGCACCTACGGCAGTCATATTAATTCCTTAACTTCGACCCTCCTAGGGAACATCAAGAATGAAGTCTTTATGGCCAGAACCCGCAAATACTCTTCTTCCCGGGAAATGGCCTTAAAAGCAAACTTCATTCCTATAGAAGTTTATGACACCTTAATCAACACAGTCCGGCAGAATGTTGAACCTTTACAAAATTATCTTGAACTACGCCGGAAAACTTTAGGCTATCAGGATTTGCATTTTTATGACTTGTTCGTTCCACTAGTAGCTAACATCAATAAAAAATATAGCTTTGAGGAGGCCAAGGATATTGTCCTAACAGCCCTTAAGCCTCTTGGTGAGGAATACATAACTGACTTAAAACAAGCCTTTGAACAACGTTGGGTTGATATTTATCCGAATAAAGGCAAAGTATCTGGGGCGTATGCCGCTGGGATTTATGATTTACATCCCTATAGCCTCTTGAATTTTACCGGCACCCCTGAAGACCTTTTCACTATGGCCCACGAACTTGGTCACGTAATGCATAGTTATTACAGCAACAAGCACCAACCTTACGTTGACTCAGATTATGTAATTTTCACCGCCGAGGTTGCCTCTACAGTAAACGAGTATTTGCTTTATCGTTATCTATTAGAAATAGCTGAATCCAAAGATGAAAAATGCTATCTATTAAGCACCCACTTAGACAGCATCCGCTCCACCTTATATCGTCAAGCCTTTTTTGCCGACTTTGAAATGCAACTCCACGACATGGTTGAAAAAGATATTCCCCTTACTCCCGACACTCTCTGTGACAAATACCGCAGTTTATACGATTATTATCATGGCTCCGGCTTTACTGTAGATCAGGAGTTAACCTATGAATGGGCTCGGATACCTCATTTTTATTCGTCCTTCTATGTCTACCAATATGCCACCGGCATCTCAGCCGCAATTGCCCTAGCCAAGCCTATCTACGAGAAAAAAGTCGGCTGCAAAGAGGCCTATCTCAATTTCCTCAAACAAGGCGGCTCAGATTATCCCCTGAATCTATTAAAAGAAGCGGGAGTAGATATGTCTACCTCCGCTCCTGTAGAACTTGCTATAGAAGATTTTGCTCTGACTTTGAGCCAGCTAGAAGAAAAACTACAATAACCCCAATCAATGCAAATTAAAGATTGCTGATGGGCCCGGGGACCTTGTTGTATTCACAGAAAGAGCTTGACAAAGTATTCGTCAAGCTCTTTCTGTCTTTGATAAGACCTAAACGTTGAATTATCTGCCGCTGGAGCCAAAACCACCCCCGCGGTCTTGACCGATAGCGAGGACATTATCCACCTGAACCCAGCTAATAGTCGGCAGCTTCTGCAGAACTAATTGGGCAATACGATCCCCTGACTTAATCTCATAGCTCTCTGTCTGAGAGGTGTTTTGCATAATCACGCCGATTTCATCTCGGTAGCCAGCATCAATTGTAC
>JAPXME010000181.1:0-3213 GCA_033809185.1 Clostridiaceae bacterium | reverse complement strand
ATTGCCATACTACTTTTTTGGATATATTGGTGCTGTTCCAAGTTCTTCTTCTGAAGGTATTACCGCAGTTACCGCAGAATACCTTGCCGCTGAACGGGTACTTGCTGGTGTACCTATTCCTATCTCCGGCCAGGTTACCGATAAGCGATGCTCTACGCTCCTTCTCATCTTGAACCCTATCAAATATTTCTTTTGATATTATTGGCGTCTGATTTCCTTCGATAAAATATTGCGGCACCTGTCCTTTATTATCAACTCGCTTATGATTAAGAAAATCAACTGTTATAGTTTTTTGCAAAATCACATCCCCATAATATTTTTCGTTTTCTAAAATACCGCTTATCGTAGAATCCCACCATTTCTTATTTCCAGCACCATTTTTAATGCCATCAGCCATTAATCCTTTGGCTATGGCTATATAGCTCTTACCTTCAAGGTACTCCCGGTATATCCTACGGACTATCTCGGCTTCCTCTTCATTAATAATAAGTTCTCCATCTTCATTTTTATCATAACCAAGAAACCTTTTTGTATTGACCAGAACCCTGCTGTGAGCGGTCAAGTCTTTTGGAGAAATTTTGGCCATTAATTTTACATAGGACCTTTACTGCAAAATGGAAATACGATGTTTAATACGGTAGCTGTCTCGGGTCAGATTAAATATCTCACTATGGTGAACAATTCTATCCAGAATTGCAGTTGTAATAACTGGATCTCCCATTAATTCGGCCCAATCATCAAAACCCTTGTTGGACGTAATTATTAACGAGGTCTGTTCATACAGTTGAGAAATTAGCTGAAAGAACAAATTAGCTTCTTCTCTACTTATTGGCACAAAGCCAATTTCATCGATAATAACTAGGTCTGAGCTGATTATTCGTTTGATTTTCTGCCTACTGCGACTAATGCTGGATTGAATTTTCAGGTGCCGAATTAATTCGTCCATACTTACAAAGCTTACCTTGTAACCTTTTGTTACAGCTTCTATTCCTAACGATACAGCCAAATGGGTTTTGCCCAAGCCAGGTGGTCCCAGAAAAATTATATTATAGGCCTTATCAAGCCATTGCATATCTAGTAGCTGGCTAATCTGTCTTTTAGTTATACCGGCTTGATAAGCGAATTCAAAATCATCTACAGTTTTAATGAAGGGAAACTGAGCTTGAGTCATACGGCGTTCCGAAGCTCTTTGTTCTCGGGCATCAATTTCGCCATGGGTTAAAGAATAGAGAAAATCACAATAAGATATATCCTGCCGGTTTGCTTCCTCTACGAGCTTTTCTAAATTGTCTCTCATCCAGGCCAGCTTTAGCTGGCCCAGAAAGGTTTTGGTTTCCTTTAATTTATTCATTTAGCATATCCTCCCTGGCTAACTGCCTTCATAAAGTGCAGTATAGGCTTTAATATCTCTAACTTCTGTTTTAATTTGATATTCGGAAGGAATGGCATCTGCATCAATAATATCAGGCGCATCTATGTCCTGGCTGAGCTGTTCTAAATATTCCAATATATTACGAAACTCAACTGCGCTCCATAGTTCTTTTTGTACGCAGTAATCCAGAGCTTGAGCTATAATTAGCTCTGAGTATTTCTCGGCCTCTTTGATAATCAACTGAAGTTGATCTCTTATATAACGGGGTTTTTCCTGTTTAATACGATCCAGGAAACAAGTACCTTTATCGCCTTTACCTAGCATGGCAAGGGCCTGTTTCCTTAGTTCATCTATTTTGTGGGAATAATCACGCTCAACCCGATTAGGAACTATCACTCCTTTCTTAGTTGATATTTTACGGATAATAATTAGTTCTTTAGTTTCTATATCCAGAACTTCAAGATAGCCATTTTTGACTTTCAATTCTACTTCACGTCCGGGATAATACGTGCCTCTAGGCACTCGGTAACGATTACTAAGGTAAAGGATAGTGTTGTCCTTTCTTACATTTCTTGTTAAACTATCTTCAGGTTTATTTATGATTGTGGGTATCGGTTGCAGGTATTCTTGTTCTGATTTGAATACTTCTGCCGGTACCTTCTTTGTGGTTGCATGTATATTGGTATTGCCAGTCCGATTTAACCAATCAATACATCCCTCATTCCATAAAACCAGGTTATCAAATACCCGCTGAGCAGCGTAGTTTTGTTTAGCATATTTGACTACTGATTCGATTTTCCCTTTTGATTCAGGGTCGTTTCCCCTGCAAAGGTAAACGCTGAACTTCATGTTCCTGCGAAAACGCTCAAACTCCTCAGTATGTATAATATCACCATAGTTTTCACTAACAGCCAATACTCGGTCTTGATCAAATACTATTTCCTTAGGTACCCCTCCTATAAACTCAAAAGCTCGGTATAGAAACAATGTAAAGGTTTGTGCTGTAAACGGTTTATCCAGCCACTCTACATATTTGAAGCGACTGTGTGATAACACTAAGCAAAATATATAAAGCTTTATTCGTTTTCCTGTAGTTGTCACAACTTCCCTCTGACCCAGATCCACCTGGGCCTGTTGACCAGGGGGAAGTTCTTCTACGGCCTGGTATTGCCGATATTTATCCGGCTTTGGAATATTAGATGTTCTGCGCAAATCACTAACATATCGTCTAACAGTCCGCTCCTTCCCATAATAGTTATCTCCATGATATTCCTTAAGCCAGTCATGAATCTGGGCACTTGATATATCCGGGAATTTCATTATCCATTGTAAAATTTGGTCGGTGTATGGTTCTAAGATTTTCCTTCGGTTTTTGGCTTTACTCTGCCTTTCGGCAAATTCCTCGGGGGTCATATCCCAGTAGAAGTCTACTGTTTTCCAGTTGATGGCTAACTGACGCCCCACCTGGGACTTATTAAGTCCCAACTCCTTAAGCTGCTGAATTTTTTGATACATTGGCCATCCCTTCAACTCTCCCACCTCACCTGCAAAATAAATTACCAATTCATTTTACCAGTAGTGGGTTTTTGTGGATAATATTCTCCGTTTTTATTGGCCAATTTTTCTCCCTTTTAGTTTACTGCTAACAGCCCTACGAGACAGAAGAATAAGTCTTGGTTATACACAAGAGAAGATGTCTGAAATAACTGGTATTGAACACACAAAATATACTCGTATTGAAAATGGCTCAATTAACAGAGTATCTGTTGATGATGCTTTTATAATAGCTAAGGCCCTAAATGCAACGATAGGGAGTATTTTTATGACCAACGATGTGTACC
>JAPXME010000180.1:0-3225 GCA_033809185.1 Clostridiaceae bacterium | reverse complement strand
TTGGTTCGGTTGATAATCAGGAGATAGACAGGCTTAATATTTTACAGGCCACAAAAAAAGCGATGTTAATGGCTATTAGTAACATAGCTTATAAACCGGATTATCTGTTGATTGATGCTCTAGAGCTGGAAAGCTCAATAGCACAAGAAGGGATAATTCAGGGCGATAGTCATTCAGCCTCTATTGCTGCTGCTTCTATCCTAGCCAAAACCTATCGTGATTCATTAATGGTAGATTTGGATGAACTATATCCGGAGTATGGTTTTAGTGTACATAAAGGCTACGGAACGGCCCAGCATTATGAAGCTCTTAGACAATATGGGCCTTGCCCTATTCATCGTCAGAGTTTTCTTCGCAAGTTTACATTCTAACTCAGGGAAAAGGAGGACCTTTCGTGCCTTTTTCTTTTCATATGATAAAGAATAACAAGAACAGTCGTACTAAATCCTCACCTATAAATGTCTAAACTCATACCGTAAGAAATCGTTTGCCGGTCGAAATTCGCCATCCCTGGCTCAGTTCTCCCTGCCGGCACGTCCTGTGCCGGGCCAAACGATTTCTAACGGTATTTCGCTAAGACATTATAGCTAGGCTCGTCAAAGGTACTCCTGTTCTTGTTATTCTTTTATCTTAGTATATTAGGAATCGGGAACAGTCGTACCAAATCCTCACCTATAAATGTCTAAACTCATATCGTAAGAAATCGTTTGCTGGTTACTGCAGATATATTTTCTTTATAAATTCGAGGTTGAAAGAGGAGTTCTTTATGCTATAATATGGTAAAAGATGGAATTCAAGAGGTAGTTGTGTATTATGGATAAACAACTCCTAGGACACCTGGCTGAAAATGCGGCTGCTCAATATTTACAGGAACAAGGGTATAAGATTCTAGAGAGAAATTTTCGGACTGCCCTTGGTGAATTGGATATTATTGCTGAAGATGGGGATTATCTTGTCTTTGTTGAAGTTAGAAGCAGAAAAGACAGTGAGTATGGCCTTCCCCAGGAGACTGTAGATTGGAACAAACAGTCTCGAGTCCGTCGGATGGCTAATCAGTATTTGAATAATAAGTTTGCCTGGCATAGAAACTGCCGCTTTGATGTGGTAGCTGTACTGTTTAAAAACGAGATTGTTGATTCCTTGGAATTACTCAAGGATGCCTTCTAAATTAAGAATATTCTCTAAGAGTATATCCATTGTCTGTTTCTTAAATGTTAAAGATACTTTTTGAAATTAGGGGCAGGTCGAGGGCTTGAGCGGTATAGGGTGAGATAGCCCGTAAATCCTTTCTGTTCACTTCTCTGAGAGAGGTTTTACCTAGAGCACGGACACCACCTGCCATTTCTTCCGTGCAGGATTTTAGAAATCTGTAAAGGCTTTGGCTCCCTTTTTTTGTATTGAAGCGCCAGGCTTGTTTACTGTCAGCAAAAACAATAGATGGTGGTGGTTCAAAGGGTAAGACTTTAAGTACCTGGGTGTGGGACATACCAAAAAGAGCAATTGTTCCTATGTATACAGCATCTGCACCTAGGGCTAAGACTTTCAAGAATTGGCCAGGATTATATAATCCGCCGCTGGCCACTAGGCTGATCTTACCGTCAAGTCCTTGTTCACGCAGATAAAGGGCCGCACGATTGATAGCGATAAGAGTAGGAACCCCGAAATCATCGGCCAATATTGGTGGACCACCTTTTGTAGCTCCTTGGGCACCTTCAACGACTATATAATCTATTTCGGAATCAGCCAGAATATCTAGATCCAATTCTAGTTCGTGGCCCGCAGCAATTTTGGCTCCGATAGGTGCTCCTCTAGTAATATCTTTCAGCCTTTTTACTAATTGGGGCAAATCCCGGCGCGGTCTAATAATACCCGGCACTCTGGCTTGAGTTATACAAGGTTCGTTTGGCTTTAGACCAAGGAGCTTCCGGGCTTTTCTGGGCAGATTTTTGTAGGGTGTGGAATAGGAAGTACCGCCTAGAGCACCTTGACCGAATTGGATCTCTATAGCGTCTGCTTTCTTAATGATTTCCGGATTATGATTGCGAAAACCACGGTCGTAATTCAGGATGTATTTCTGTGCAGCCTTTCTTTCTGAAAAGAGGAAAGGGCCTTCGCCGTTATTAAAGGCTGTTCCGGCTAGTGTGGCTCCTTGAGCCAAAGCAATTTTGGCCTTTTCGCTTAGTCCCAATCCATATGCCATGCCTGCAATCATTATTGGTGTTTTAATTGTTAGTGGTCGTTCTGCCTGAGGCCCAATAGTAACGCTCATATCAATAGGATAATCTCCTGGTGTAGGGAGTCTATTTAGTTGAGCAAAATTAAAAAGTAAATCATCGGTAGAAGGGAATTTTCTCGGTGTCCCAAAAGGACGATTTATTACTTTACCTTCTTGGGCTCTAATATTAGTTTCGGTAATATTTTGCAGTCCAACTCTGTGTCCAGCGGTATATAGCTCCCATAAATTCTCGCTATAGGGATTGGTAATGATTTTTTTAGTTAGACGATCAGTTAAATAGTTTACAACGGGACGACCGAACAAAGCTAGGGCAAGAGTACTTAGACCCAATGTATAAAGTGGTATTTGCCATTTTAAATTTGAATCCTTATGCATAAGCTATAGTCCACTCCGATCAATTCAATTATGTAATACTTAGTTCTCTGATGTTAATTATGCCCGGGAGTAGCAAATTTTTTGCAGGGAATTTCTTAAGATTAGTAGAATATATTATGTTACTATCTTTTTCCCGATTTTTTTGCGGAAGTTTAGTTGTTAGATTAGGAGAATTCATTTATGAAGGAAAAACATCTTAACAACAAGATTGACAATTCTGACGCAACTAAAGAATATGTGAAATTAGAACAAGCCCTTATTGCTAGTGAGGCTAGGTTTAGGGTTATATTCGACAAAGCTGCGATCGGAATTATCGTAGTAGATAATAAAACAGGTTTAGTTCTTGATGCTAATCCGGCGATTGAAAGGATCTTAGGTTATACAAAAGAAGAACTTAAAGATCTACTATTAATTGATATTACCCATCCGGATGATCTTGATATAACGCTAAATAGATTCGAAGAATTAAAAAACAACAGGCTTGAGCAGCATCAACTGGAAAAACGCTATATCCGCAAAGACGGCAAATTAATTTGGGTTAAAATGATTACTGCCTTAGTCAAGGATACTGAAGGGCAGAATGGTTTTATCTTTGGTTTAATTGAGGACATAAC
>JAPXME010000179.1:0-3227 GCA_033809185.1 Clostridiaceae bacterium | reverse complement strand
GCATTAATGGCAATTTGCCTTACAGGTTCTTCCAGAGCTCTCTTGATGATGTTGATACCTGTTAGTTCATCACCGGTTGCCTTAAGTTCTTCAATCGCCTTAAGAGATTTAATATATGCTACTCCACCACCGGGAACTATACCCTCTTCTACAGCTGCCCTGGTCGCATTCAGTGCGTCCTCAATTTTCAATTTCTTGTCCTTAAGTTCAGTTTCTGTGGCAGCTCCAACCTTAATAACTGCTACACCGCCAGCTAATTTAGCTAAACGCTCTTGAAGTTTTTCCTTGTCGTAATCCGAGGTGGTCTCTTCAATTTGTGCTTTGATGGCATTGATTCTATTATTAATCGCTTCCTGATCTCCGGCACCCTGTACAATTGTTGTGTAATCCTTATCAACAGTGATTCTGGATGCACGGCCTAATTGATCAATGGTGGTCTCTTTAAGATCCAGACCTACTTCTTCTGAAATAACAACCCCGCCGGTCAGGATGGCAATATCCTCCAGCATTGCTTTTCTTCTGTCACCAAAACCAGGAGCCTTAACAGCTACACAGGTGAAAGTACCGCGTAGTTTGTTTACAACCAGAGTAGCCAGAGCTTCACCTTCGATATCTTCGGCGATTATCAATAATTTACCACCCATTTGTACCACTTGCTCGAGCACGGGTAAAATATCTTGAACATTACTCAATTTCCTATCTGTAATTAGTATATATGGATCTTCTAATTCAGCTACCATTTTCTCGGTATCGGTAACCATGTAAGCGGATACATATCCACGATCAAATTGCATACCTTCTACAACGTCCAACTCAGTAAGGAGGGATCTACTCTCCTCAACGGTGATAACGCCGTCTTTCCCGACTTTTTCCATAGCATCAGAAATAAGTCGTCCTATGTCTTGATCTCCGGCAGAAATAGCAGCAACCTGCGCAATGGCTTCCTTCTTTTCGATGGGTTTGCTTAGCTTTTTCAGGGAGTCAACAGCTGCTTCAACGGCCTTTTCGATACCTCGTTTAAGTATCATTGGATTGGCGCCTGCTGCAACATTTTTCAATCCTTCACGGATAATGGATTGAGCTAGAAGGGTAGCAGTAGTAGTACCATCACCAGCTACATCATTGGTCTTAGTTGCTACTTCCTTTACCAATTGAGCACCCATGTTCTCATAGGGATCTTCCAGTTCAATTTCTTTTGCAATGCTTACTCCGTCATTTACTATGTGAGGTGCACCAAATTTCTTATCAAGTACCACGTTACGCCCTTTTGGGCCCATGGTTATTTTAACGGTATCAGCCAGAGTATTTATACCCTTTTCCAGGGCCCTTCTGGCTTCTTCTCCATATTTGAGTTGCTTAGCCATGACCATTTCCTCCTTTAATTGTTTTTTTATTCTACGATAGCTAGGATATCACTTTGTCTAACGATGATGTATTCATCATCACCCATTTTTACTTCCGTGCCGGCATATTTAGAATATATTACGTGATCGCCGACTTTAACTTCCATGACTACTTCTTTGCCGTCAACCATACCGCCTGGGCCAACAGCCAGAACTTCTGCCATCTGTGGTTTTTCCTTGGCAGAACCGGGAAGGACAATACCGCCTTTTGTGGTTTCTTCAGTTTCTAATAACTTAATAACAACTCTGTCACCTAGTGGCTTGATGTTCATAGATTATTACCCTCCTCTTTATGTAATTTAGCTTAAAGATTGTTAGCACTCTTCAAGGGTGAGTGCTAATTCAATTTATAGTTTATAGAAAAGCACTTATGTTGGCAAATGCTGTATTTGGGGTATAATCATGGTATATAACTAAAATGGGAAAGTTTATTAAAATATCTCTCAAATACTCTGTAAACCTTTAGAATACAACATGGCTTAAATCATCGAGATATTCAGGTTCAAAGTACGCTGTTGACAAGGTTTCCAGATCCTGTTAGAATAATTGTCGCATAAAAAAATAAATCATCAATTGTTGGCCAGTATCAGAGGTACAATTCAATGTTGTGGGCCTTTAGTAATACCATAAAGCCAACATGGAACTTAAAGAGGTAATTGCATGCATAAAGCAATATGGAATATAGGAAATAAGAAGGATAAGATAGTCATAATCTTTTTGCCCTTGGCTATTTTGGTGCTATTGGCTGCAGCATTCCCTTTAAATAAGGTACATAGAACCATTACTTTAGAAGCAGGGTCGGATACTCCAGAGTTTTCCCGTTTTATAAAAGATGAGGCAACCAAGGGGGAGATTATTACAGATTTATCGAAAATTAACATGTCTGAGCCGGGAGATTACAGAATTAAAATAAAAATTGGAGCGCTGGCATACCATTCCAAATTAAAGATACGGGATACTATCCCCCCAACAGCCAATATATCAGACCTGGAGATACCATTGGGCAAGAGAGTGGAAGCAAAGGATTTCGTTTCAGATATAACAGATGTTACGCAAGTAACAGTTTCATTTTTGGAAGAGCCGGATTTTGATTCTATAGGCGAACAGGATGTAGGTATAGTTTTGGAGGACGCCGGCAGGAACAGAACCGTATATACTGCCAAACTTTATATAGGTAAGGTATATAGATCGGTAGCTATTGAGCTGGGTACAGAGAGATTGGATATAAGTGACTTCCTGATGGATGATGTCTTTAAGGGCAGTTTTATAACAGATATCTCTAATATCAATTTGAAAGAACCCGGAACCCACAATATCTCTTTAGAAGTAGATGGAGATATATATTCATCACAATTAGAAATTATTGATACCACCCCACCAAAAGCAAATGTGATAAATCAAGTAATATGGGTCAATGATAAGATATCTCCCGATGTTTTTGTAAAGAATATATTCGATTATAGTGATGTAAAAGTTTTTTTTGGAGAAGAACCCGATTTTAGCCTAGCAGGAATGCATAAGGTATCCATAATATTGGAAGATACGAGCAAAAACAGAACTGAGATGGCCGCATACCTGACAATAAGGGAGGATACTGAACCGCCTGTTATAGAAGGCGTTGAGGATATTACCGTTTATGTGGATGAAAGAGTTTCCTACAGAAGGAATGTACGGGTTACGGATAATAGAGATGCCGAGGTTGAATTAATTGTTGATAGTAGTAAAGTGAATTTAAAAAAGGAAGGGAAATATGAGGTAACCTATATTGCTACTGACACTGCCGGTAATACCGCTACCGAAACAATTACAATTACCGTATTGAAA
>JAPXME010000178.1:0-3252 GCA_033809185.1 Clostridiaceae bacterium | reverse complement strand
CGCCATATACAATCAAATAACCTAACCCTGCTTTGGAAACTAGGAATTCTCCTGTAATTACCCCTACCCAGGACAAACCAACATTGATTTTTAAAGCTGAAACGATGGTAGGAACGCTTGCTGGCAGAATGATCATCTGTAACAGTTGTCTTTTGTTGGCGCCAAAGGTTTTTAGCAGTCTAATCTTCTCCTGATCAACTTGTTTGAAACCTGAATATACTGTGAGAACAGTGACAATAAGTGAAATCAGCAAGGCCATGGCAATAATAGCGGGAGCGCCGCTCCCCACCCAAACGATAAGGATGGGTCCTAAGGCCACCTTGGGTAAGGCATTAAGAACGACTAGATAAGGATCCAATACACGTGATAGATATTCTGACCACCATAAACCAACGGCCAATACGGTACCGATAAGGGTGCCGGAGATAAAGCCAACAATATTCTCTAACATAGTAATACCAATGTGATTGAAGAGTTGACCTTCCCGATATAAATTAATCACTGTATTTACTATACGGCTAGGCTGACTAGCAATGAATGGGTCTATTAAACCCCACCTACCGGCTAGCTCCCAGCCCAAGACGAAAAAGATCATTATTGCCAAGCGTCCTAGGAAAACCTTCCTTCTATCTCTTTTTACTTTTTGCAAATAGGCCAGATGCTCTTCACTCATTTTACATCCAGCTCCTTCCAAATTGAGTTAAAGTAGTGCCTGAATTCTGGACATTCTCTGCGGCGAATAGGTGAAACTTCATCACAGGACAACTCAATATCGTAGATTTTTTTAACTTTGGCCGGACGCTTAGTTAAGACTACAACTCGATCCGCCATACTGATTGCTTCAGAAATATCATGAGTTACTAAAAGGGTGGTTTTATTCTCAGCCTGGATTATTCTCCTTACCTCATCGGAAACCAACATTCTCGTCTGATAATCTAAAGCCGAAAAAGCTTCATCAAGAATCAAAATTTCCGGTTCAATAGCCAAGGTTCTGATTAAGGCTGCTCGTTGCCGCATGCCTCCGGATAATTGGCTAGGGTAATGATAAATAAATTCCCCTAAACCATATTTTCGTAGCAGCTTCTTAGCATTTTCTTTTCTTTCTTCCGTAAGTTTATGTTGAACCTCTAAGCCCAAAGTAACGTTCTGCAAAATATTGCGCCAGGGTAATAACTGATCGTG
This sequence comes from Clostridiaceae bacterium, assembly GCA_033809185.1. Classification (GTDB taxonomy): domain Bacteria; phylum Bacillota; class Peptococcia; order DRI-13; family JAPXME01; genus JAPXME01. The sequence goes on along the minus strand of JAPXME010000178.1, from coordinate 2,070 downwards.
CTGAGGCATATAGCCCATCTTATTACTCGGACCCTTCACCTTTTCGCTGGCTACAATAATCTCCCCTGCTGAGGGTTGAAGTAAACCGCAAATCAGTGAAAGCAGGGTTGACTTACCGCAACCGCTGGGGCCTACAATACTGACAAACTCTCCTTCCCGAACCTGGAGAGAAAGATCTTTCAAAGCTGCCGTTTCACCGGTCAGGGAATGATAATTCATAGTAAGGTTTCGTGCTTCAACAATAACCCTGCTTCCCATTGTCATACCCCCCTAATCTCTTATCCCTTAATCTCACTCATGGCCTTCTCAGCAAATTCATTAGTAACTAATTTTTCATAGGGAGCCTTCTTACTTAGTTCGCCTGCCATCTGAAGAATATCTTGGAGCCTATAAAAAGATTCCGCTGTAAAAATAGGCGATTTAGCCCAAGCATCATTATCACGATATCTTCTTACCACAGGAAGTAATTCTTCTTCCGATGTATCAGGGAAAGAAGAAGCTATAGCTTCTACGATTTCCTCCGCACTATGGTTCTGCACCCATAATTGCCCCTTATAGATAGCATTAGTGAACTTTTGAATTATCTCTGGGTTCTTCTCAATATAACTCTTCTTAGCTGAAAAAACTGTATAAGGTACCTCTCCGCTATCTGCCCCGATATAAGCCACAATATGACCATTTCCTTCCCTTTCCATGGTCGTTGCCACTGGTTCAAAAAGGGCTACATAATCTGCTTCACCACCAGCAAAGGCCCCAGCCATTAAGTCAAACTGGACATTTGTTTGCACTTCTACATCCTGATTAGGAATAATACCATGATTTTTTAGGACATATTCCAGGCACATTTCCGGCATGCCGCCTTTGCGACCACCGATAATTGTCTTACCCTTAACCTTATCCCAAGAAAAATTAGGATCCGGTTCTCTGGCTACCAGAAAAGAACCATCTCTCTTAGTCAGCTGACAAAAATTTATTACATAATCTTCCTTGCCTTCGTTATATACATAAACAGTAGCTTCTGGTCCCATAAAACCAATGTCGGCCTGCCCGGATAACACAGCCGTCATTACTTTATCTGCTCCACCGCCGTTAGTTAACTCAATTTCTAAGCCTTCCTCGGCAAAATACCCCAGGTTTATAGCTACATACATAGGCGTGTAGAAGATCGAATGAGTAACTTCATTAAGTCGCACCTTGGTGAGATTGGAATCGCCACATCCCATAAATAATCCGGCTATCAAGCAAATAATGAGTACCACTACTATCTTAGGACAAATTTTTCTCATTTCGCTAATCTCCCTCCTAACAGTCTACTGCCACGACAATAGCCCCTAAGTATTAATCCACCTCCTTTAGGACAGCCGTTGCCTATTTGGCAGGTTGCTTCTCTGTTAGTTTATTGGTCTAGGTTTATCTTGGTGCCTGTCCTGGCGGCCTTGGGAGCTTTTTAGCTGATGCTTTATCTAAATATTTATTAATTAGTAGACAAAAAAAGCCTTCTCTTCTAAAATAGAAAAAGAGGCTGATAAAACTACTATCCTACAAGCTGATAAACAATGTCGGTCTCATAAACCCAGAAGTGGGAATATAGAATATAAAATGAAAGGTGGTCTAATCCTATGTTAGTAAAAGATCGGATGACAGCTAATCCCGTGACAATAACCAAACAAACCACCGTAGCTACAGCTCTTGAACTTATGCAAACTAACAATTTCCGGCGGTTACCTGTCATGGATGGTGACAAACTTATCGGTATCGTAACAGATCGTGATCTAAGTAAGCTTTCACCTTCTCCGGCAACTACTTTAAGTGCTTTTGAGGCTAACTATCTCTTGGCAAAGACTACGATAGCCGAAGCCCTATCGAAAAATCATAAATTAATCACCATTAGCCCGGAAGCCTATATTGAAGAGGCAGCTCTCCTAATGCGGGATAATAATATCGGTGGTATCCCTGTAGTCGATGAAGGTAAGCTTGTGGGGATCATTACTGAAACCAATATCTTTGACGCTTTTGTAGATATCATGGGTTTGCGGCAATCGGGCTACCGAATTACAGTTATTATTGAAT
>JAPXME010000177.1:0-3267 GCA_033809185.1 Clostridiaceae bacterium | reverse complement strand
AGTTATTGCTTATGTTTATAGGTTGAAGAAAATTATTTAGGAGAGTTGTTCATGGCTAGCACACCTTTATATAGTAAAGCCTTTAAAAATAGAGATGTAATTATAGCTGTAGCCGTAGTCTGGATAATCATTATGATGATTATTCCTTTACCGACCATATTATTAGATATATTCATTACTATTAATATAGCTCTCTCCTTAACTATATTATTGATGTCAATGTATATTAAAGAGACTCTGGATTTCGCCTCTTTTCCTTCGTTATTGTTAGTAATGACTTTGTTTAGACTTTCCTTAAACATCTCTGCCACACGTCGAATCCTTTTAGAAGGCAAAGCAGGACAAGTTATTCAACAGTTTGGTAGATTTGTAATAGGCGGAAATGTGGTAGTAGGTTTAGTAATCTTTCTGATCCTTGCTGTTATACAGTTTTTGGTTATTACCAAAGGTTCTGAAAGGGTATCTGAGGTTGCAGCACGCTTTACCTTAGATGCTATGCCTGGTAAGCAGATGAGTATTGATGCTGATATGAATTCAGGCTTAATTACTGAAGACGAAGCCCGCAAAAGACGGAGCGATGTGCAACGTGAAGCCAATTTTTACGGGGCCATGGACGGTGCCAGTAAATTCGTCAAAGGTGATGCTATTGCCGGTATTATTATTATCTTGATTAATATAATCGGTGGAATGGCCGTCGGTCTCTTACAGATGGATATGGACGGTGTGGGAGATGTTTTTCAGACCTTTACCTTGTTATCTGTTGGTAGTGGTCTGGTGACCATGGTTCCTGCCTTGATGATGGCTACTGCCACAGGTATCATTGTAACCAGATCTGCCTCCGAAAATAGTCTGGGACAAGACTTGGCTGACCAGATTTTTAATGATCCTAAGGTAATAGCTATCGTGGCTGTTGTACTATTTGTTTTAGGAATAATCCCTGGTTTGCCGGGACCACCGTTTTTTCTGGCCGGAGCCTTAATGGGCATACTGGCTTACCTGATACGCAGAAGTCAAGCTAGTATAATTACTGCAGAAAGTGAGGTTGCTGCTCAAGCTGAAGTAGCTGAGATCAAGCGACCGGAAAGTGTCTATAGCTTACTACATGTAGATCCGTTAGAATTAGAATTAGGTTATGGTCTAATACCTCTAGTTGATAATAATCAAGGCGGCGATTTACTGGATCGGGTGGTAATGATCCGGCGGCAATGTGCTACAGAAATGGGTATTGTTATCCCACCTATTAGAATTAGAGATAATATGCAGTTGCCTCCGAGTACTTATATCTTGAAACTAAAGGGTGTACCTCTAGGCAAGGGTGAAATTATGTTAGGCCATTACTTGGCTATGGGCGGTAACGGAGAGATTCAAGGCATACCAACTCAAGAACCAGCCTTTGGTCTTCCGGCTATGTGGATTAATGAGAACTTAAGGGAACAGGCGGAAATGGCTGGCTATACTGTGGTCGATGCCCCATCAGTTTTAGCTACACATATTACAGAATTCTTACGTAGTAATGCTGCTGATATCTTAACTAGACAAGATATTAAGGCTTTACTTGATAACTTACGAAAAGACTATCCTGCAGTTGTGGACGAGGTTACTCCGAATCTACTTTCTTTGGCTGAAATACATAAAATACTCAGTAATCTCTTACGGGAAAGGGTGCCTATCCGCGATTTAATCAGTATCTTGGAGGCTTTAGGAGATTGGGCACCGTTTACGAAGGACCCTGACTTACTAACGGAGTATGTCAGACAGAAGATTTCCCATCAATTAGGACAGCTATATAGTGATGAGGAAGGCAAGATCTACTGCATTACCTTGTCCCCTCAAGTGGAAGAGATAATTCGTGACGGTGTTCAAGCCGGCGACAGGGGTGCTTATTTGGCTATTGAACCGTCTGTAGCTCAGGAAATTATCCGTTCTTTGAACAGTATTATGGAGACAAGCTCTTATATGGGTAAGCAAATTGTAGTATTGGCTTCACCGTTGATCAGAATCTATTTCTATAAGTTAATTGAACGGGTGGCGCCAGGTTTACCGGTTCTATCTTATAATGAAATCCCGGCCAATCTGGACATTGAGTCAGTAGGGGTGGTGAATATCTAAGATGAGGGTTAAACGATTTGTTGCAACTAGTATTGAAGAGGCTATGAGTAAGATAAAGCTGGAAATGGGCCCCGATGCCGTAATTCTTCATACTAGGTATTTTAAAGAAGGCGGTTTTTTAGGCTTTTTTAAACGTAATTATGTAGAGGTTACTGCTGCCACAGAAGATGGCGTGAATCCTGTAAGCCCTATTAAACCACTAATCCAGTCGGCTGAATATGCAGCTACAACTCAGAATAGTCCTAGTACTAACAACTTAATCAACGAAGCAACTCAATCTATTCCTGCAACGAACATAAATTTTGTATCAACGACTGGTACTGCAAAGACCGATACTTCTCTTTTTCGTTCTACACCATTACTGGATCTTCCCAAGAGCCCGGAGATCAATGTAGCCCAAGATGACATTATCGGTAATGGTATTAATCAAGAGATTACCCAAATGAAAAAGATGATGTCGGAAATGACCCAAATCTTAGAGGAAAACAGTGCAACCCCACCATACCCTAAAGCAGGTAAGGTTCTTTATAATAGATTGAAAAAACAAGGCGTTGAAGAAAGACTGGCTCGTCGAGTAGTGAAGAACACTTTGCAACAAGTATCATTAGAGACAAGTCCCCAGGAAGATTTAATTGAAGAAATTTTCAGAAACAGTTTGTTAAAACCTCTCAAAAAAAGCAAACCAATCCGAATTGCTAATTCACCGCTGAAAAAACCGAAAATATTCGCCTTAGTCGGCCCCACAGGGGTTGGCAAAACAACGACAATAGCTAAATTAGCAGCGATGTTTGCCATTACTGAAAAAAGACGGGTAGCATTTGTTACAGTAGACACTTATAGAATTGCAGCTGTTGAACAGCTAAGGACAATTGCTGACATAATGGATGTTCCTGTTAGGGTAGTGTATTCAGTGAACCAAATGCAAGAATGTCTCTTGGAACTGGCTGAACATGATTTAATTTTTATTGATACTGCGGGACGAAGTCACAAAAATGAGGAACAGTTAACTGAACTCAAGGCTTATTTGGATATAGCCCATCCTGACGAGACCTTTTTAGTGATGTCCAGTACCGGCAACTACCAGGATATGCTTGATATCCTTAAAGCTTATCAGGACTTTAATATCAGTCGCTTAATTTTTACTAAGATTGATGAGAC
>JAPXME010000176.1:0-3270 GCA_033809185.1 Clostridiaceae bacterium | reverse complement strand
GCCCTAAGCTTACCAGACTTGACACAAAATGCTACAAGATGGTAAAATTAACATAGATAATATTAAGAAAATTAACTAACTTTTTTATATATAAACGTGAGTGAGGAAAAGGTACTTTTGGAAGGAAAACTTCATAAAGGTGCCTTTTTTGCAATATATTATGTTTTATAAAAATGGGAAAATAAGAGGCATATAAGGCTAATTAGTATCATAGGATAGAATGTTGAAATGAACCTAGATAAAGGAGGATGCAATGATTACAGTGGGACCTAACCCCTCTGAGCTTCAGCTTTTTCATCAAGGCAGATTATGCGAAGGTTACCGTATCTTCGGAGCTCACTGCACCGTTGAAGACGGAAAAAAGGGGGTAAGATTTACAGTATGGGCCCCAAGAGTAAAGCAAGTTAATGTTGTAGGGGATTTTAATGGTTGGCAGGAGGAAAAACATCCTCTAACAAAAATAAATGCTGGAGGTGTGTGGTCGGGTTTTGTATCCGAGGCGGAGCCTGGGCAATACTACAAATATCAAATTGTTACGGCGGAAGGAAAAAGTTTTCTCAAAGCGGATCCCTATGCATTTTATGCTGAGTTAAGACCGGGTACTGCTTCACGGATCTATGATCTTTCAGGTTATCAATGGCAGGATCAGGACTGGATGCAAAACCGTACAGTTCTTTATGATAAACCACTTAATATCTATGAGGTACATTTGGGCTCTTGGCGGTGTAAGCCTGACGGTAGCTATTATTCCTATCGTGAACTAGCCCCACTGTTGATAAGCTATGCCAAGGAGATGGGCTATACTCATTTAGAGTTTATGCCTATTATGGAGTATCCTTTTGATGGCTCCTGGGGATATCAAGTGACAGGATATTATGCAGTTACCAGCCGCTATGGGACTCCCAAGGATTTTATGTATCTGATAGACCAGTGCCACCAAAATGGCTTAGGGGTCATTCTGGATTGGGTGCCAGCCCATTTTTGTAAGGATGCTCACGGCTTAGCTAATTTTGATGGCTTAGCTCTTTATGAAGGGAAAGAACATCAGGAATGGGGAACCTTACAATTTGACTACGGACGCCCTGAGGTTGTTAGTTTTCTCAATTCCAATGCTTGTTTTTGGTTAGAAGTTTTTCATATCGACGGACTAAGAGTTGATGCAGTAGCTAGTATGCTTTATCTAGACTATGGTCGAAAGGAAGGGGAATGGGAACCTAACGCCCTAGGAGGCAGAGAAAATCTAGCTGCAGTGAATTGGATGCAACAGCTCAGCCGAGCAGTTTTTGAACGATTCCCTACTACTTTATTAATTGCCGAGGAATCTACAGCCTGGCCTTTAGTAACAAAACCTACTTATGTAGGTGGCTTGGGCTACAACTATAAATGGAATATGGGCTGGATGAATGACAGCTTAAAATATATGCAGATTGACCCGTATTTCCGTCACGGCGCTCACCATCACTTGACCTTCTCTTTTATGTATGCTTTTACTGAGAATTACCTCTTGCCTCTTTCCCATGATGAGGTTGTCCACGGTAAAAAATCCTTAATAGATAAAATGCCCGGCGATTATTGGCAGAAATTCGCTAACTTAAGAGCTTTCTTAGGCTATTGGATGGTTCATCCCGGGAAAAAACTGCTTTTTATGGGTGGAGAATTCGCTCAATTTATAGAATGGCGTTACTACGAACAATTAGAGTGGCAGCTTCTTGAATTTGAGATGCATCGTAAGTTCCATAAATATATGAAGGACTTGAATCATTTCTATTTACAGCAACCAGCCTTATGGGAATTGGATTATAGTTGGGATGGTTTTAGTTGGATTGATTGTGATAATGCGGCCCAAAGTATTCTTGTTCTTGTTCGGAAGGGTAAAAAACCCGAAAGAGAACTGGTGGTGACCTGTAATTTTACTCCCCAACAGTATGAGAATTATCGTATAGGTGTACCCCAGAAGGGCAACTTTGTAGAGATTTTTAATAGTGATAGCAAGAGTTATGGCGGCACTGGTGTAATAAACCGTAAAAAACTCAAGAGTGAGGAGATCCCTTGGCATAACCAAGAAAACTCCCTGGAGATAAAAGTTGCTCCTTTAGCTATTCAGATTTTCACAAATAAAAATTGAAGGGTGAGATGATGAGCTCTAACAGTATTAGAAATAAGGAACGTTTTAAGAAACTTTATCAAGAAAAATTCGCCTATATTCACGGCAAAAATGTGCAGGAAGGAACAACATTAGAACGTTATCAGGCTCTGGCCTATCTAATTAGGGACGAACAGGCTAAGAATTGGATAGCAACTAATAAAAGATATGATGAGCCGGGACAAAAACAGGTCTACTATTTCTCCATCGAGTTTTTATTAGGCCGGATGCTGGGCTTGAACCTGCTTAACACAGGTTTACGGGAAGTGGCTCAGGAGGCCTTGCAAGAGCTGGGGATTGATCTGGCTGAATTAGAAAAGTGTGAGGCGGATGCTGGTTTAGGGAACGGTGGATTAGGGCGATTAGGAGCTTGTTTCTTAGATTCCATGGCTTCTTTGGGTATAGCAGGACATGGCTGCGGTATTCGTTATAAATACGGTTTGTTTAAGCAGAAAATTGTTGATGGTTTTCAGGTGGAATTACCTGATGAGTGGTTGAAAAATGATAACCCCTGGGAGATAAAAAAGGCCAGTAAGGCAGTTGAAGTGAAGTTTGGCGGTCATGTTCGCACTGATTGTGTTTATGGACGATTAGTCTTTTATCATGAGGATTACGAAGTGGTGAAAGCCGTACCATATGATATGCCGATGATAGGTTATGGAAACGATGTTGTGAATACCCTTCGTCTCTGGAGTGCGGAGCCGGCCAAGAAGGATTTTGATTTTTCTACTTTTAATCGTGGCGAGTACTTAAAGGCTGCCGAATATAAAAGTAATGTAGAGGCAATCTCTCAAATCCTTTATCCAGATGACAGTAACCAGAGTGGGAAAACTTTGCGCTTAAAACAACAGTACTTCTTCGTTTCTGCCGGGGTGCAAAGTATTGTTAAGCGCTACAAGAAAAAGCATGGAGGTTTAGAAGGTTTTGCTGATTGTATTGCCATACATATCAATGATACTCATCCAGCCTTATGTATCCCTGAATTGATGCGAATACTCATCGATGAAGAAGGGATGGGTTGGGATGAAGCTTGGTCTATAACAACTAAGGTAGTGTCTTATACTAATCATACTATTATGCCGGAAGCCTTAGAGCGTTGGCCCATTGATATGTTCAAATCCCTTTTA
>JAPXME010000175.1:849-3282 GCA_033809185.1 Clostridiaceae bacterium | reverse complement strand
CTCCTATACCGGTTAAAGAAGCCATTGCCTTGGCTGGTTTCAAACTGGGACCTCAAGACATTATTAAAACCCAGGCAGTAGAAAAGACCGTGCCTGATCAAGTGATAGAGGTTATCCAGGTAACAGAGCAGCAAGTGCAAATAGAAGAGAAAATTCCTTATGAGACTGAGAGAATAAGCGATAATACCCTGGAAAAGGGATTGAGCCGAACCCTAAAAACAGGCCAGGCAGGGGTTGCTGTTAATACTGTAAACATCACTTACCACAATGGAAAAGAAGTTAATCGTAAAGTTGTGGATAGCGAAACTAAAGTGCCTCCAATAAAAGCGGTGGTAGCTATGGGAACTATCACCTCTATTTCCAGAGGGGGATTAAACTTAAACTTTGACCGCGCTTGTTATATGACTGCTTCAGCTTATACCTATACTGGGCGCAATACCTCCTGCGGCATGAAGCCGGCAGTGGGTTTGGTGGCAGTTGATCCCAGCGTGATTCCCTTAGGTACCAAGCTATATATTGAAGGTTATGGTTATGCCACTGCGGCTGATACTGGCGGAGCCATAAAAGGAAACCGCATTGACCTTTTTATGGAAGATAAATCTCAATGTCTTTCCTGGGGCAAACGAATGGTAAAAGTATATGTCTTGAATTAGCAGCTTAGACAAGTAAGCTCGGCTTTCCGGCCGAGCTTTTTTTTTGCCATTCATTCCCTCGTTTTTAATATGAGCAAATAACAAAAATTATAGCAAAGGAGGTGATGTTGAATGTATAGAAGGGCTGGTTTTTTCCTGCTTATCTTTTTATTGGGGGTATTATTAATAGGATGCCAGTCAGCCGAGAGAAAGCCGCTGGAATCCCAGGACAGGGACAGGGACAGTATTAGCGCCAGCGAACGCCGGGTATTGGCTGATCGTTTATCCAGATTAGCTACGGAAGTGAAAGGAGTACAAAAGGCTACCGTTGTAATATCTGAGGTAACTCTAGCTGATAGCACCCGAAGTTCCAGCAATAGGGAAACCGGCGGGAAAGCAAACCCAGATACATCTGATGCTGATATTAGCGGAATGATAGTTATGTTGGGTATAAGTATCAACAATCAGGTTGATGAAGCACAGACTAAAGCTGAGGTGCAAAAAAAATTAAAGGCTTCGGATAAACGCATCTCACAAGTGCTGGTAACATCTGATCCTGAGTTAGTTAAGAAGATAAATGATGTGGCGGCGGGAATTATAAAAGGAGAGCCTATAGCCAAGCACCAGATGACCATAAAAGAATTGGGGCGGCAATTTGGTTCTAATAATCCGGCCTATTAAAGGGTAGTTAACCATAATTATCTATCATAGGAGGGATAATATGAGAAGAGCAGTAATTTCAGTGGCATTGATACTAGGTATTAGTATTATGATTATGGGTTGCCAGCCTGTAGCTGAGAGAAAGCCTGCAACTCCTCAGCAGCAGAATCAGACTAACAATATGCAATTCCAGGATACCAATAATATGGCGGATCGCTTTGAAAGATTAGCTGAACAGGTTCCGGGGGTAAGAGACGCTACGGTGGCGGTTTCAGCCGCTAATCAAAACAACGCGGAATTAGGTGTTATTAATAACGATGCCGATAATAGACCCACTCCGGGAAGCACTAATAATAGAATCAATCAGAAATTAGACGGTGACAACATGACCTCTCCGGGAACCACCAATGATAGAACCGGGATCAGTCAGGATCAGCGGATGGGTAATGAGAGAATGCCCGTTGATCAAGAAGTTCCTGGTTCTGCCGGTAGAACCGGTACTAGCATCAGCAATAATTTCGTGGTCATGGTAGGCTTGGTATTTGACAGCAAAATTGCCGCCAGCGATCAAAGAGAAATCCTACGGATGGTGGAAGAGAAAATTAAAAATGCAGATAGCAGAGTAAGCCAGGTTTTGTTCACTACTGATGGCGGAATAATAAAAGAAATCAATAGTGTTAATGATGCCATGAGAAAAGGAACCTCGGCCGATAATATCCAGAGAGATTTAGATCGGCTCACTCGCAGCTTAAGCACCAATCCTAGATAAGAATGACTGAATAGGGACACGGTTTTATCTGGATTACCAGTGAATCGTGTCCTTGTTTTGGTTTTTTAGTATAATAATATTGTTGTTTAATGGTGCGAAGGACAGGCTCGATATCCATATTCATGTGTTGCTCAGGGCGGCCTGCAGTCGCCCGCAATGATTAACTTATATAAAAATGAGGTAAAGCCTTTGAAACTATGGTCTAGAACAGAAATCAAGAAGATACTAAATCGTTATGGAAAACATCCCCACAAAAAGTGGGGACAAAATTTTTTGGTGGACAAGAACGTTTTACATAAAATTATCCAATTTGCTGAATTAACGCCCCAGGATTTAGTAATCGAAATAGGTCCTGGGATAGGGGTTCTAACC
>JAPXME010000175.1:0-839 GCA_033809185.1 Clostridiaceae bacterium | reverse complement strand
GTAGAAATTGATTCAGCCATGCAGGAGATCTTAAGCGAAACCCTGGCCGGCCATAAGAATTGCCATATTATAATATCTGATGTACTAAAGTTGGACTTGGAGCAGGAATTGAGCCGGAGCTTTGAATGGGATAAGCAGAGGGGATATAAAGTTTGTGCCAATATACCTTATAATATTACCACCCCCATAATCTTCCAACTCCTGGAGAAGGGTTCCCATCTGGAATATGCTTTGCTCATGGTACAAAAGGAGTTGGCACAAAGGATCAAAGCTCAGCCTAATTCCAAAGATTATGGACTCTTGACCCTTATGCTGCAGTATTATGCCCGGGTAGAATATCTGATGGACATTTCCCGTAACTGCTTTTACCCAGCCCCTGAAGTTGATTCCGCCCTGATAAAAATCCAACTTCATAGACCAGCACGGCAGCTTAAGAATGAATTAGGGTTTAAGTCTTTGCTTAGAAGAGCTTTCCAGATGCGTAGAAAAACCATATTGAATGTGTGTTGGGCAGAGTTCAGGGCAGATAAGGAGATAATCCGCAGCTATCTGGAAAGTCTGGGCTTAGATATTAACAGCAGGCCCGAATCCCTTCTTCTGGAAGACTTTATTCGAATTGCTGAAAACTGGCCTGCAAGCTTAGAAAGATAATAATGGGTGAGCATATTTATTGGTTGACAATGACAGTATTTTTTTATATACTATTATATTTAAACTTGACAAGTTTATGTTTTTGTTATAAAATTAACGGGATAAAAGAAAGAAGGTGGTAAAGTGAGTTCTCCAAGAGCCATATCAGATATAAAGAAAGGTTTAGAATCATTTGTTGGTAGCAAGAT
>JAPXME010000174.1:1225-3323 GCA_033809185.1 Clostridiaceae bacterium | reverse complement strand
GGATGCAGAGAAAATCTGTTGTGCCAATGAACGGGATATGATAGAAGCCAGGAGTAAAGGAACTAGTGTGGCTCTGCTGGATCGATTGCTACTAACTTCTGACAGGGTAAAGGATATGGCTGATGGGTTACGAGCAGTTGCTTCGCTACCTGACCCGGTTGGGGAGGTTTTAGGTGCCTGGAAAGGTGCTCAGGACCTTGAAATTGGTAAAGTCCGTGTTCCCCTTGGAGTTATCGGGATTATTTACGAGGCTCGCCCCAATGTAACTGCAGATGCGGCCGGTCTTTGTTTGAAAGCTGGAAACGCTGTGCTTTTGCGTGGTGGTTCTGAAGCTATTAATTCTAATAAAGCTATAGTAGCAGTCTTAGCCAATGCAGTTGAGGAAGTTGGGGGACCGTCTGGTGCTATCCAATTGGTAGAGAACCCGTCCAGAGAAGTAGCCACTGAGATGATGAAAATGAATCAATATCTAGATGTTTTGATTCCTAGGGGTGGCAAAGGGCTAATCCAACATGTGTTAGAAAATGCCACAGTTCCAGTCATCGAGACGGGAACTGGTAATTGCCATATTTATGTTGATGAATCTGCGGACTTGGCTAAGGCGGAAGAGATTGTTATTAATGCTAAATGTCAGCGTCCTGGGGTTTGTAATGCAGTGGAGACCTTATTAGTCCACAGGAATGTTGCTGAGGAGTTTCTCCCTAAAGTTGGGAAGAAATTAGTAGGATTAGGGGTGGAAATTAGAGCTGATGAAGCTAGCTTACCACTGTTACCTGAGGCTAAGCCAGTTACGGAAATTGATTATGAAACGGAATTTTTGGATTTGATCTTGGCTGTTAAGCTTGTAGACAGTTTTGAGGAAGCCACTGACCATATTAGAAAATATGGTACTAAACATTCCGAGGCTATTCTGACAGAGAGTTACAGTAATGCCCAGAGATTCTTACAGCTTGTAGATGCGGCTGCGGTCTATGTTAATGCTTCTACCCGCTTTACTGATGGCTTTCAATTCGGTTTTGGGGCTGAGATAGGAATAAGTACCCAAAAACTTCATGCCAGAGGGCCTATGGGTTTAAAAGAGTTAACCAGTACTAAGTATATAATTAAGGGAAACGGTCAATTTAGGGATTAGAGAATAGTTATTCTAAACTAACGAGGTAAAAATTATGGATTATAATGAACTACTTCATCTGAGAAATGCAGAGAGGGTTGGCATAATGGGCGGAACCTTTGATCCAATCCATCTTGGCCACTTAGTTACTGCCGAAGCAGCCCGCTCAGGATTTAATATGGATAAGGTGGTCTTTGTACCTTCTGGCCAACCACCCCATAAAAAGGGCTTACGTATTACCAACAAAGAACATCGTTACTTGATGACGGTCTTAGCTACATCGGCTAATCCGTACTTTGAGGTATCCCGGACTGAAATCGATCGCCCCGGGGAATCCTATGCCATTGATACTGTGCGCTATATCCGGAGTAAAATGAAGCCGGATAGTGAGTTGTTTTTTATTACCGGAGCTGATGCTATCTTAGAGATAGTAAACTGGAAGGATATGGAGGAGCTTTTTGCCAACTGTATTTTTATAGCAGCCACCCGGCCGGGTTTTAATCTATCTGAGATGAATAATCATTTGCAAAAAAAATTGTCTCCGGCTAACTTGGCAAAAATTATTCCGATAACTGTACCGGCTATGGCCATATCCTCAACTGATATTAGAACCCGTGTACAAAATGGACGTACGATAAAATACTTGCTTCCTGAAAGTGTTGAAAATTTCATTCGAAAAAATGATTTATATCAATATTAAGATATGCTTACGGTATAATTAGAGTAGTTTAAGAGATAATAAGGATATGTTGAAGGGTTCTATTTTCCAAGAGAGGTGAAGGTTAAGTGGCAAAAACTTTATATGTTGGCAATCTACCTTGGGCCACAACTCCGCAAGATTTGGCTGACTTATTCGGCGCTCATGGCCAGGTAATAAGCAGCAGAATTATTAAGGATAAGGAGACTAATCGCTCCCGGGGTTTTGGTTTTGTCGAGGTAACAGATGAGGATGCAACAGATATGATTGCAGCCATTGATGGCAAAGAA
>JAPXME010000174.1:0-1215 GCA_033809185.1 Clostridiaceae bacterium | reverse complement strand
TATTCTTACAGTGAACGAAGCAAAATCACGTGAACAGTAGTAACGCAACGACAAAACGCCCCCAATGGAGATAGGGGGCTTTTTCGTATTTCTATAAGCGGTTGAGAGAATTTTTTGGTGGAGGTCTATATGGAGTTCGCTAGATATCAGGATGCATTGCGGGAGAGATTGAGTCCGCTACGTTATGAACATTCACTACGGGTGGTAGAGACGGCTTTAGAAATGGGGAGGAAGTTCGGCCTTAATCCTGAAAGAGTAAAGACCGCCGCCCTTCTACATGATTATGCTAAGGATATGCCGAAAGAGGAGCTATTAGAGATTGGCCGGAGAGAAGGACTAATCTCTGATCCAGTAGAAGAAAAGCAGCCTGATTTACTTCATGGTCCTGTGGGAGCATTTCTCTGTGAGAGGGACTTAGGCATTCAGGACGAAGGTATACTTAAGGCCATTCGTTACCATACAACAGCCAATGTTCAGATGTCGATGCTGGAGATTGTCATCTATTTATCAGATCTCTTGGAACCAGGTCGCAGCTACAAAGGGATCAAAAAATTAAGACAATTATGTGAGAAAGATATGTGGGCTGGTCTCTTAAGAACCATTGATGAAAGCATTGAGTATATCATTAGAAGCAAAATGTTGCTTCATCCTCGTACAGTGGAGGCTAGAAATTGGTTATTAGAGAAAAATAAGGAGGCATTTTATGGAGAGTAAGACAATAGCACAAATAGTCGCGCAAGCCATGGAGGACAAGAAAGCTAGGGATATTAGCGTTTTACAATTAGAGGACTTAACTCCAATTACTGATTATTTTGTCATTTCTAACGGTGGTACACGGACGCAAACTCAAGCTATCGCTGAGAATGTGGAGAAAAAAGTAACGGAAGCCGGAGTACAGCTTCTGCGTAAAGAAGGTTATCAGGAAGGGCGTTGGATCCTTCTAGATTTCGGCAGTGTGATTGCTCATATCTTCCAGGATGAAGATCGGCTTTTTTATAATCTAGAGAGGTTATGGGGGGATGCTCCCCGTCTTAACTTAAAATAAAATCAAAACCCTACTCACAGAGTAGGGTTTAATTTGCCGATGCATTTGTAATAGTTGTTCTAAAGTCAAATCATATGTAGTTTTAGGATAAATTCAACCTAAATCATTTGAGAAAATAAAGAAATCCAGTAGTTAACGTAAAATTACCTTGGGATAAAAGTTAGAAATAA
>JAPXME010000173.1:0-3330 GCA_033809185.1 Clostridiaceae bacterium | reverse complement strand
ATGTTATAGTAGTAAAGTTTCCACCCGGATTGTATTGGCGGGTTGTCGGATTCTTAAAAGTATTCGACATGGATCTGACCATACACCCTTACCCCGAAAAACCTAAATCCAACTCAATGCCTATTTCAGTAGCTGGTCGGCACTACCAGCAGGAAGCAGTAAACAGAATACTTAATGGACAGGTCCCCAACCGGGCAACACTGGTTATGGCCACCGGAGCCGGAAAAACAATCATGTCAGCAATGATTACCGGAGCGCTAGGGTTAAATACGATTTTTTATACTTATTCAACCGATCTATTAGACCAGACTGCAGCAGTATATGAAAAAATCTTTAACCAGCCCATAGGTAAAATTGGGGGCAAATATTTTGATATACAACCTATCACGATAGCTACAGTTCAGACTATTCATTCTTCTCTTGAAAGACAGGATGAACGTTGGCAGGTCTTATCTGCTTATTTAGATAGCGTCAATCTTATGTTCGTGGATGAAGGTCATATGCTGGGAGCTGATACCATCTTTACAGTAGCCCAGGCAACCAATAGTTACTATTCTTACGCCCTAACCGCCACTCCTCAACGGGAAGACGGCAAGGAACTATTAATTGAAGCAGGCACCGGACCGGTTCGAAAGATTATAAGTGATCAGGAATTAGAAGAACAAGGCTATATTCTTCCTGTAGAAGTTCACTTTGTGCCTGTAAAATATGCACCGTATAAGTCCAAGCAATACTCTACCCAGTACAAAAAATCAATTGTAAACAACAATTATCGCAACCAGGTGATAGCTTCCTTTGTTAGGGAGGATAAGCAAACTATAATCCTGGTTAAAGAAATCCAGCATGGAGAAAAACTATCTCAACTAACTGGAATCCCTTTCATCCACGGAAATTCCAAACAACGCAAAGAAATTCTTGAACTTTTCAGCAATAAAAAAATCCCCGCCATAATAGCCAGCCCTATATTGAAGCAGGGAGTCGATATTCCCGAAGCCGAAGTGCTGATATTGGCACACGGGGGAAATAGCTTGGTAGAAATTCTTCAGAAAATTGGAAGAGTTCGCCGTCCAGCTCCAGGAAAAGAGAAAGGCGTTGTAATTGATTTCTATGATCATTGTGACCACCCGGAAGACGTTTTTCGTGCCCAGGCCGAACGGAGATGGGCCTTATATAATGCAAATAACTTCAAAATAATTGGACATTTTAACAACAATACCCAATCCTTAGTAAATCCAGCAAATTAGGACATTCTTTCCTATTAACCCCCAAAGCTCCTCTTATATTAAAATACGAAGTATTCATAGTAAATTATATTGACCTCCAAGAATAATAGCAGTACAATAGAAGATATAGTAGAAGGCAGGACTATACAAGAAAAGATCATAGCAACGCGATAGAAGTAAAGATAGAGAAAGAAACAGTGAAAGAAGAATAATAAGAGGAGGAAGAGTATGATGGGTAGGCCCTGTACTATTGTTAGTGAAACAAAGTTACGGGAGCTGCACAAACAAGGATTCACAGATCAAATCATAGCATTAAAATTAAAAACTTCACGCGCAACTATAGCTAGAAGACGCCAGCAGCTCGGATTGAAACCCAACAGAGAGGTAGGCGAAAGAGGAATTGCAATAAAGGAGGAGGAGGCCTATTGGCTCCTGGTAAGAAGATCACTTCCACACATAGGTCGGTATCTTCAAGAAGCGGCCCACGATTATTACGAAGAAACTGGCGACTGGGACAGATACTTTATAACCATGGTGTTGGAGCCCAAGGCAATGTTCCACCCGATGCCCGGCCCATATGCGGCAGATCCAAACAAGATGAATTGGAAAAACACAAAGTATATAACGGATTTTGAACAAATGATTGATCACGTAGGCTTAGCCGGAGTGCCCGGTCCGGCGGTTTTAGAACTAATGAGAATTTATAAGAAAGGAGATTTGAATTTTTGTAAAGAGCTTGCGAGGCAAGCGGTAGAAACAGCGGGATTTGTAAGGGTAGACAGTATGGTTTTGTCGGTAGCCGCATATGGATGTATGCCGCCCGAAAAGTACCGAGAGTATTGGGAAGAACAACAATTAATAGCGATGGATTGGACCCCGATAAAACACTGGGGAGAAAAAAGGAAAACAATTGTTAAAACATTTGCCAACTACAGTTCCGGCACCGGCAAAAAAAGCAAAACCGGCCGGATTAGGACAATAGAAAACACCCAAGCCTTTCTAGGGGCCATTGGATATTAAATAACCTGATTCCAGGTTATTTTTTTTATATAACTATGCAAAGGCGGTGATCGCAATCTCAAATAAAATTAAATATATTATTCCGTTGTTGTTTGGATTATATATTTTAGATGCATGGTTGGTGTCGACGCTGGCTGCGTTCACGGTAGATAAATCCTTAGTAAACTACTATTTCTTACACCCAATGCAAACTTCGGCCGAATATTTTTTATCTTTATTTGGCAAGGAAGTCTACAATATAGAGGTATTTAAATATTGGAAAATGCTGAATGTAGGGTTTATCTTAATTGCTGCAGCTGTGTTTATGTATAAGTCTACAGGAGATTTGCAAAATAAATCAGGGCTGCTGGGCTCGGCTGACTGGCTCACCCTTAACGAAGCCAAGCAAATATTTAATACTAAGCTATCTCCGGGAATCCTATTCGGCACTTCATCCAATCAACCCATCGTGCTTCCGCCTGAAGCCAGAGGAAATCGCAACGTAGCTGTGTTAGGTCCCCCGGGTACGGGCAAATCCAGAGCTTATGTAAGAAACAATCTCTTTCAGGCCGTAACCAGTAAATGGTCAGTAGTAGTAACCGACCCCAAGGGAGAATTGGCTCGGGATTTTAGAAAATTCTTCAAAGGCGAAAACTATATTGTCAAAGTCTTTAATCTGGTGGATATGGCTAACTCCGACCGGTGGAATCCATTATCAGAAATAAGAACTGATATCGATGCCCAGATGTTCTGCGAAGTCGTTATCGCCAATACGGCGGTACCGGGCAAAAAAGGCGGCGATCCATTCTGGGACCGAGCTGAAACCAACCTTCTCAAAGGCTTGGTGCTTTATGTTATTAATGAGCTTCCGACAGAAGAGCGCAACCTGGGTGAAGTTTATAAAATTCTGGCCTCCGGGGATCCCAAGCATCTGGATAACTTATTCTCTATACTACCATACGATCATCCAGCCAAGATGCCTTATAATATCTACGCAGAAACTTCCCCACAAGTACGTTCTGGAGTAATCATTGGTTTAGGCACCCGGTTGCAGGTATTCCAGAATGAGATGGTGCGCAAGCTTACAGAAACATCAGACATAAGTTTG
>JAPXME010000172.1:0-3439 GCA_033809185.1 Clostridiaceae bacterium | reverse complement strand
CATCAATTGTACCGGGACTGTTGACAATACGCAAAGGCGTTTTATAGGAAAGCCCGCTACGAGGGCGTACTTGAATTTCATAACCTTCAGGGATAGCTACTTTAAGTCCGGTTCTGACTATTACAGTCTGACCGGGCTTTATCTTAATATCCTCAATAGCAGCAATATCCATTCCTGCGTCCCCAGGTCTGGCATAGGCCGGAACCTTAGCCCGAGGATCACAGATTTCTAAAGCTACTTCGACAGTGTCACACATATAATATGCCTCCAATTTCAAACGCCTGCGGCGTGATTATTCATGGTTTCCCTTCGCTTTTCCCAAGAGAAATCAATAACTTCTTTGTTCGCCAAAAGTGCCTCGACAACACTTGAATCTAACCCACCGCCTTCAACCAACTTGAGGAGAATTTGTTCGATAGCGTTCCAACCTAAGCTAGAACGGTATGGCCTGTCCTCCCTAAGGGCAGAAAATATATCGCTAACAGCAACTATTCTGGCTCCCATGTCTAATTCATCTGCCTTTTTACGAAAAGGATAACCAGCACCGTCTAACCTTTCATGGTGATAGGCTGCCCACTCTGCAATAGGACTATTATTAAAAGCTCCTTTCAGCCACCAATATGTATAATAGGTATGCTGTTTCATTACAGACATTTCTTCTTTAGATAAGGGCCCCGGTTTATCTAAAATCATCTCCGAAATCGTCATTTTACCTAGATCATGCAATAATCCGGCAATATACAACAAAAATATCCGCTGCCGAGAACAGCCTAAGAGGCCGGCTAGCGTAACTGTGGTGCTGGCTACATTATGAGAATGATTATAAGTATAGGGACTTTTCGCATCGACTACCCGGGCAAATAATTCCGCTAAATCTAACAATTCTTGATAACCAAAAGATTGGTGTGTTAAAGGCAAGATACTATAAATCCGATCCGCTAGTAAAGGCGAAACTAGGTCTAGCCAAATACTTTCTGCCTTAGCTATCTCCAAAAAGGCTTTAACTAAAGTTGGATCAAATATTTCGCCGCTATGCTGTTGAATTCTGGTCAGCACTAGATCTCTTTGTAACAGAATATTTGTATTACTTTGCAGCAAAATATCGACACGATCAGCCAGACTAATAATCCTACTAGCCAAAGGAATCTGTTCTCCAGCTAAACCAGTGTCATTTTTTCCATCCCAGCGATCATGGTGGGAACGAATAATCTCAGCCGTCTTTTTATAGCGTTTTAGCCCCTGCATGAATTCATAACCTTGTTTGGTATGACTTGTATTGGTGAAATCAAATTGTTTCAAGATTTGCACATCTAGAGAAGATAAAGCACCGATATCATGGAGGATAGCAGCCTGAAATAATTGAAATAACTCTTGTTCCGACAGATTTAGATACTTTCCTAGGCATAGAGAAATCAAGCTAACTCTCAAATGATGATTCATAAGGCCATATTTTGCGTGATCAAGACCTTGAGAGAAAGAAATGGCTGCTTTAATTATATCAACCTCTACTTGCAACTCTTCAATGCCGTCAAACTCATAAAAAGCTTTATTGGTTATATCCATAAGACAACACCTTTGCAATATTATCTTTTCTGTACTTTATTCGTAAATTATTATCTTTTGTACTTTATATAGTATAAATTATTATTGTGAATACAACAAGCTTCCCGGGTACCCATCAGCAATCTCCGATTGCGTTGATGGGTGGGGTTCTTATTATGAAAATGTCAGTCCTTTACTTCAAGATAAACTGCGATATTGAATAGCCTCAGCAATATGCTGAGCAGAAATCTCATCCTCTCCAGCCAGATCAGCAATAGTTCGCGCAATCTTAACTATCCGATCATGAGCCCTAGCACTAAGAGCAAGCCTTTGAAATGCTTGCTTTAAGAGCTCCTTAGCCTCTCCTTGCAGCCTACAGAATTTTTTCAGCTCCTTAAGTCCGATTTCGGCATTACAGGATAAGCCTGTCCCAACAAATCTCTGGTTCTGTCTTTCGCGAGCCTGACTAACCCGCCAGCGAATTAAAGTCATATCATCCGAAGGTGCTTCCTCGTGCATTTCCTCATAAGTAAGTCTTGGAACTTCTACGTGTAAATCAAACCGATCTAATAAGGGTCCAGAAATCTTACTGCGGTACTTATTAATCTGATGTGGTGTACAAGTACACTCCTTAAGTCTGTCTCCATAATATCCGCAATAACACGGGTTAGCTGCAGCTACCAGTTGGAAACGAGCAGGATAGCTAATTACAGCCTTAACCCTGGAAATCGTCACGATTCTATCCTCTAAGGGTTGGCGCATAGCTTCCAAGACATCCCGGCGATATTCCGGCAATTCATCTAAGAATAAAACCCCATGAGTAGCTAAAGTAACCTCCCCAGGACGTGGAGTATTCCCACCTCCGATGAGGCTAGCCACGGAAGAGCTATGATGAGGTGATCGGAATGGCCGTTGAGTGATAATCGGTGTTTCTCTATTAAGTAAACCTGCTACACTATAAATCTCACTTACCTCCAAAGCTTCTTGGGGAGTAAGCATCGGCATAATTGACGGCAAACATTTGGCTAAGAGGCTTTTGCCGGAACCAGGAGAGCCTATCAATAGTATGTTGTGCTACAAACGCAAGCAGTCAAAACCCCTGCTATTACGAGCCTCCTTCACCACCTATAAATCACAAATAGCCCATTCCACCGAACGGGCTATTTTTCTTTGCACTTTTCCATATTTTATTCGGCCTCTTATCAATTCTACCAGTCAGATTATTATTAGTCAATAAATTCCTTTTCCACTAACCCAGCCTACGCCGAAAAATCATAGGCCTATTCCTTCTATATAATAGGAAGGAACTTATTCACGCAGATAGTTTTATCCGTCGATAGGACAACGAACAACTGACATATTGAGACTAAAAATCGCCTCTCAGTTTACAAACAGACCATTCACCGCTATCCTTAATCGACGCAGTCCATTCTTGTAACTCCTTGATAGCCTCTTTAAGTTTTGATTTTACATTTTTGCTGTCGTCAAGAGGTCTACTATACTCAAATATAATCATAGATTTTGGAATAGTAAGGTAGTTAAGCACCTGATACGCCGTATACCTATCAGGAAATAAACGGTAGTCTTGATAGAACTTAAAGTGTTCTGTCAACTTTGAGAATAAAAGTTTATCATATTTATTGGAGAACCCCACGATAATTTCAGCACTGCATTTATCCGTAGTTGTATAAGTTTCACATATTGCAAACGCCACATCTAAGTCAGCCTCAGTTAAAGTCTCAGCGACTTTACGCATACGACCGTCTACTTGTCTCATTAGAGTAGTGCAGTTAGGGCAATTATAGCGTTGTTTAGTGTGTTTAACGAACCCACAATTAAGGCATAATCTCAATCTATCACCAACCTTTATCTTTCTTACTGCCTGTACCTTATTTTA
>JAPXME010000171.1:1022-3479 GCA_033809185.1 Clostridiaceae bacterium | reverse complement strand
CCCACAAAGTAAGCCCCAATATCTGTGGCCCAAACTGTAATAAACACATAAAAGGTCAACCAAAAACCATTTTCTAGAGACCTTAATAACAGTAGATGAGAAAAACCATAAGATATATACAAGACGGCTAGAATTGTTAAACCTAGGCTTATCGGGGTAAAATCCTCGATATGAGCTAGATGATAAAGATAGTAAATTAATAAGAACAGAAAGAAAAACAGCGCTGCGAAATCAGGTGCAAAATAAAAGGTTAGTGGAAAGATTAAAGCTCCGACAATATGGAGAAAAAGCGGAGTTTTACTGCTAAACTTAAGAACCAAATTATAAAATTCATAGATTCCAGTCATAACCATTACCAAGACTAAGAGAAGAAAAGGAACCCTTCCCCAATAGGCACATATTAAAATTAAAGGAACACCGATTAGAGAAGTAATTACCCTTCTAAGCATTTTTCGTCACCATCTTTTCTCATCATTGCTTAAATTCCGCCAAAACGTCTTTGGCGATGCTGATATTCGTAAACGGCCTTATAAAATTCCTCCTCCGAAAAATCAGGCCATAAGATATGGGTGATCACAATTTCTGCATAGGCTGCTTGCCAAATCAAAAAGTTGCTTATTCTGCTTTCACCGGAGGTTCTGATTAAGAGATCAGGGTCAGGAATATCCGCTGTGTATAAATGTTCACTTATCAGCTCCTCATTTATATTCTCCCATTTTATCTCACCAGAAGCAACTTTTCGGCAAATTTGACGCACGGCTTCTGTTAGCTCCATCCTACCACCGTAGTTTAAGGCAATCTGTAAAAACAAAGTCGTGTTTTCCGAAGTTTCCGCCACGGCTCTGGCAATTTCTTTTTGTACATTGGCTGGAAGAGCTTCTATCTTGCCAAGGATATTTATCTTTACTCCTTGGCTTTTTAATTCTGATAATTCCTTATTAATATATTCAACAAGGAGCTCCATCAGATTGTCAATTTCTTCCTGAGGTCTTTTCCAGTTCTCTGTTGAGAAAGCATATACTGTCAGATACTTAATATCAGCATGGATTGCTGCCTTCACAACCTTTTTAAAAGCCTCCATACCTGATCTGTGTCCAAGTCGGCGCGGTAAACCTCTTTTCTTAGCCCACCGCCCATTACCATCCATGATAATCCCTACATGAGTCGGCAAAGGCTTGGAACGAATCAAGGCTAATAAATCAGTGCACGGTTTGTTTTGACCCAAAAGCCTCCGCAAAAAATTCATCCTCTATCATTCATCCCTTCGCTACTAGTTCGCCCAACGACATGAAGTGTGTTGCCCGCGAACTTATGGCCCTGGCCACCCTCTCTTGCCCCTTTGGGGCAGTCTAAAAGTTCCCTTGGGCAGAAAACCCCCTTGTGATGAGGGGGTTATCTATCTGTTGCCTTTTTATAAACAGCCTGAGCAAAACAAGCTATTAAAATCACCAAGGTATCCTGATCCCAATTAAGTCTTATTATCCTATTTTCTGTTGCTGAATCTTCAGCAGCACGTGGATCCCTGGTCATAACAACTTTATAAGGTATCTGTCGCTCCTGGCAATAACGAGTAATCTCTTCTTCCGCTTGACCTAGGAAACTCAAGAGTTCCATTTATACTTCCATAATCTCCTTTTCTTTCAGGTCGGCAGCCCGATCCACTTCAGCAATATATTTGTCAGTCAATTTTTGAACATCATCTAGCCCACGTCTAGCCTCATCCTCGGTGACCTCCTTAGCTTTTTCCTGGGCCTTTACCTTATCATTATAGTCACGACGAATGTTACGTATGCTTACCCGAGCTTCTTCGGCTTTCTTATGAACTACTTTAACTAATTCCCGTCTACGTTCCTCAGTTAATTGAGGAATGGCGATCCGAATTACTGAACCATCATTGGTAGGATTGATACCCAAATCTGATTTTAAGATAGCCTTTTCAATATTACCAATGACGGATTTATCCCAAGGTTGAATTAAAAGAAGTCTTGGTTCTGGAGCAGATATATTGGCCATCTGATTCAAAGGAGTAAGAGTACCATAATAATCCACTTGAATTCTATCTAAGATTGACGGATTTGCCCGTCCTGCTCTTAAGGAAGCGTACTCTCTGCGCAGCACCTCTAGAGATTTTTTCATTTTGTCTTCACATTCAATAATAGCATCCTTAAACATGATTATCTTCCTTTCCTACAAAAGTACCGATATTCTCACCGGTCACAACCTTTTTGATGTTACCCTCTTCCTGAATACTAAAAACAATAATAGGAATCTTATTATCCATGCAAAGAGAGGTTGCTGTGGAATCCATAACCCCCAGACCTTTATTTAGAACATCAATATAGGATAATTCCTTGAATTTTACGGCATTGGAATTTTTCTTAGGATCAGAATCATAAACGCCATCTACCTTCTTAGCCATAAGAATTACTTCGGCTTCAATTTCTGCAGCTCTAAGAG
>JAPXME010000171.1:0-1012 GCA_033809185.1 Clostridiaceae bacterium | reverse complement strand
AGAGCAGCCGTTGTATCAGTAGAAAAATAAGGATTGCCTGTGCCAGCAGCGAAAATTACCACCCGACCTTTTTCCAAATGCCTGATGGCTCTGCGCCGAATATAGGGCTCGGCCACTTCCTTCATTTCAATTGCAGATTGAACTCTAGTATCTACCTCGTGATTTTCCAGGGCATCCTGCAAGGCCAAGGCATTAATTACAGTAGCTAACATCCCCATGTAGTCAGCCGTGGCCCTATCCATGCCCCGGGCACTTCCGGAAACACCCCGCCAAATATTACCGCCACCGACTACTATAGCCACCTCCACTCCTAGGGCCCTGATTTCTTTGACTTGGGTAGCAATAGAATCTAGAATCTTATGCTCCAAGCCAAAACCTATTTCACCCGCCAAAGCTTCGCCACTGAGTTTGATGACTATACGCTTGAATTTTGGTGTTTCCACAAGACCACATCCCCCTCTATTCAAATTTTCTCTATTAATTGTTAAAACCCTTTTATTTAACCTGATAGCACTAGAAAAAAAGAACACTAGGTGTTCTCTTTTTCTAGATTTAGTTATTAATTTGAGCCATGACCTCTTCCGCGAAGTTGTCTTCTCTTTTCTCTAAGCCTTCGCCCAATTCAAAACGAACGAATCTACGTACTTTAATATTTTCACCGATTTGGGCGATTTTTTCATTGACTAATTGCTGCACAGTAATATCTGGGTTTTTAATAAAAGCTTGATCTAAGAGACAATTCTCTTGATAATACTTTTCGATTCTACCTTCAACCATCTTATCAACAATCTTTTCTGGTTTGCCTTCGTTGATGGCCTGTTGGCGGAGAATTGATTTTTCTTTATTAATAATTTCTTCCGGAACCTCATCTCTAGATACATATAAAGGATTAGCAGCTGCTACTTGCATAGCAATATCCTTAACTAAATCCTTAAATTCTTGGTTTTTAGCTACAAAATCAGTTTCGCTGTTTACCTCAACCAGTACACCAATTCTGCCTTCACCATGAATG
>JAPXME010000170.1:0-3584 GCA_033809185.1 Clostridiaceae bacterium | reverse complement strand
AGAGACGGTACAATGCATGAAGTTGTGAATGGCCTGGCATATACAGATACTACATTTGGGGTGATACCGGCTGGGACAGGTAATGACTTTGGTAGAAGTCTTATGTTACCGAAGGATCCTGTGGAAGCTGTTAAGGTTATCGCTGCAGGTAAGACAAAATATATAGATTTAGGTCGTTATGACGGACATTATTTTCTCAATATGGGTGGTTTCGGAATAGATGCTGATGTAGCACATCGGGTTAATGGTACAAGAATTCTACGTGGACATTTAGCTTATCTGGCTGCTGCTCTCAAAGTCTTTATGGTCTACAAATCCTACATTGCTGAGATAATAATTGATGGTAATAAAATAAAAACAGATACTATTTTAGTATCTGTAGGTAACGGACAATTTTTAGGTGGTGGTTTACATATGCTGCCCCAAGCCGTTCTAGATGACGGATTGTTGGACATTATGATTGTAGAAAAAATGCCACGTCTTGAGTTAATCAGAAGGTTTCCTTCCTTATACAAAGGTACACATCTAATGATACCTAAGTGCCACTTTTACCGCGGTAGGGAGGTAATTATTAATCTTCCAGAGCCTAAAGAAAATGTTTTTGCTCAAGTTGATGGCCAAGAAATTAGTGGCTTTCCTTTACATTTCGGTATAGCGCCTCAGGCCTTGAAAGTATTTATTCCTTAGTTAGCGGCTAATATTTGCGTAGCTGGGGATATGTTCTTTGTATGGACCAATAAACACCCTGGGCAATAATTTTGGCCATCTTAAAAACTAGGTTAAGCCTAGTATTCTGTAAGACTTGTAATTCCATGAAGCCTCCCATGTTAACTATTCCTGAAATACTTATATCTCCCACAGCAGGGAGATTTTTTTTTAGACCGATGCCTGGCAACAGAGGCTCCCTTTGGGCAATAATGCTGCCCACGGGAGATGTTTTACCTAGACATGCATCAATAGCTATCAGTGGGCGTCCTTTTTCTTCAGGACTGAAGCTTTGGATAGTTTCTGTAAGGTTAAGGGCGTGGACGGGCTCCTCCAAAGAGCCATAGAGTGACAAGTTCCAATGCTTAAGAAGAGTGTTAAGTTGCATACCGGTAAGGGGTCCTAAACTATCCCCAGTAGAACGATCTGTACCGATACAAAGAATAATCGGCGGCCCTTTTTTCTCCATGTTCAGTAGGCTATTACTGAGATACTCAGACAAGCGCAGGGCTGCCCTACGATCATCCATGTGGACGCTAAGTTTAGTTGATGGATCATAATTAGAGTTTCGAAGGAGTAATTTACTAAAATAGCCCATTACTTCCCTCCTGTTTAATCTTCATAAGGTTATTATTAACAAGATTAAACGAACTCATACTTGCATAGATCTTGAAGAGACGGCAAAAAAACTAGGAATCAGAGATAGGGTAGAGAGCGTAGGGCAGACATTATTATTAGATGAGCTAGTATTGCTGAATAAGGTTGGGGGATGAAAGTATGGGCAAAAGAAGTACATATTTTTGGCAGATAGCTTTTACCTATATAGGGGCAATTGTAGGAGCAGGCTTTGCCTCTGGACAAGAGATTTTCAAGTTCTTTGGTATTTTTGGTAGTAAGGGCATCCTAGGGGCTCTTCTAGCTGGTCTGCTGTTGGCCTTTTACGGCTTCCAGATTGTGAGAACCTCAGCCTTGATGAGATTAGATAGCTATGAACAATATCTGGTATATTTATTCGGAAGCCGTAAAGCCAAACTTATGGATGGTTTGATTGGTTTCTTTTTGCTCTGCGGTTTTGCCGTAATGCTAGTAGCTGGCGGCAGCCTTTTTAACCAATTATGGGGTTGGCATCCAGCAGTAGGGTTTATTCTCAATGCAGTAATTCTGTATGTCATTATGCTGGTGGGAGTAAAAGGTATGTTGTGGCTGAATACAGTTCTGGTCCCCTTTTTAGTTGTGGCAAGTATTATTGTGGCGGCCTTGAGTCTGACAGGGGGTAGCCAGCCAGATGTCATCCAAGAATTAAAAAGCCAATTCTTGATTAATAATTGGCTTTTGGGGTCTTTACTCTATGTCTCTTATAATGTGGTGTTGGGTATGGTAGTATTAGTTACATTAGGAGATATTGCCTATAAAGGCGGAAGTGGTGGTGCGGTTTTAGGAGGTGTAGTCTTAGGCGTAATGGCCGCTTTTTTGGCTTTAGCGCTAAAATGGAATTTTGTTCACGTCCAAGCGTATGATGTACCCCTCCTAGCCTTAGCTGGGCTACAAGCTAATTGGTTAGCTAAATGCTACTCTCTTGTTCTCTGGGTAGCTATTATCACCACAGCCCTAGGCAATGGTTTAGGTTTAGTACAAAGGTTAAGAAGTAACTTTCCAATCCCCCTTCCTATCGTAATTGCTTTGCCATTTTTGCCTGCCATAGCTCTCTTAGGCTGGCCTTTAGGGCGGGCAGTAGGTTTGATTTACCCACTTATGGGTTATCTGGGCTTTGTTTTAATAATTGCCATCAGTTTCAGAATCTTCGGCCGGCCGAAATTTTAGCCAGGCAGATTTTATTGCGAATACAAGAGAATTGACTGTTAATAAGCAAAGAAATATTTCCCGGGAAATATGTAAAAGAACAGGCAATATTTGGGGTTCTAATACAATAAGGTAGATAATGCAGGAATCTCAAGAAAATAGTATGATTATATAATAGTAGTCTTTATTGGCAGGTGAGGGTAAGGAATGAAACTAAAAATCGGAGATTTTGTGATAATAGGCCTTGTGCTGATCGTAGCGTCATTTTTTGCTCTCTCTTTCACCGGAAATAGGGCTAATAAATATCAGGCTGTAATTCTCCAAGATGGTCGAGTTGTTAAGCGGATAACTCTCAGCCAGCTGAACCAGCCTCTGGAGTTTAACATAGCCGGGAAATATAATAATTTGATTAGAGCTGAAGGAGGCAGGATTCGTTTTGTTGAGGCTAACTGCCCGGATCAGACCTGTGTACGGACTGGCTGGCTAACTAAACCGGGACAAGTTGGAGCCTGTCTACCAAACGGTGTCCTAATTAAAATTGAAAGTTCAAAACCAGAGAATGAAGAGATAGATATTTATTTACATTGAAGGTGAGGATATGAATAATCGGGTACATTATGCCCTTTTAATTTCTCTTGCTTTAGTACTTTCGTTAGTGGAAAAATTGTTTCCCCTTGGAGGATTAGTGCCATTGCCGGGAATAAAACTAGGCTTGGCCAATATTGTCACGATGATCGCTCTATTCTATTTTGGTTGGCAGGCGGCGATGTTGATTACAGTAAGCCGTTGTTTATTGTCTTCAATGTTTTACGGTGGACTTATTACTTTAGCCCTTTCTTTAGCTGGCGGTATACTTGCTATAAGTGTAATGGCTATCTTAAAAAGAGGTCATGGGAAATGGTTTTCCTTAATTGGCATCGGTATTGGAGGAGCAGCTGCTCATAACCTGGGTCAAATAATAATGGCCTCTTTACTGATGAACAGTGGAGCTGTCTTTTATTACCTAGCTGTTCTCTTTGTGGCTGCCCTGATTACTGGTACTTTGACTGGAATGATAACTCATGTCCTCTTACAAAGGC
>JAPXME010000169.1:0-3593 GCA_033809185.1 Clostridiaceae bacterium | reverse complement strand
CAATAAATTGTGCTCTGCATAACGCAGCTGTAAATCTGTGATCTGTCCAGCCCCATGCCGAAATCGAGCAATATCTAGTTGCTGCTGAGCCCTAGTAGTCGCATTCGCTCTTAAAGTTAAAGTATCAGTGGCTTTAAGCACACCATAATACAGTTTTTCCAGGGCAAGTGCTGTTTTCACATATTGTAGGTTCATTCTATAAACAGCATTATCAAAGGCTTGTTGCACTTCTTCGAATTGTAACGGAGTAACAGTCGCTTTCAAGTTAACCTCCGCATTAAGTAGGTTAATTTTAGCTAATTCAACTGTCATTTGAGCTTGAAGTAGCTGGTCGTCTCTACTCAAACCAAGAATAATAGCATCTTCTAATGTGATAGAAGTCGCTTGTGTTTCCTCAGCTGAAACCGTGACCCCACCTATGAGAAAAGCGAATAACAGTACAGAGCATAGAGTATACTTAATCACCTTCATGTTCTAACCTCCTAAGTATTGCTACCACTGCGATGGCTTCGTTTATTCTCACGCTTACTACCCACAGGTATGCGGCCCATTACAGGAAGACCCATAATTGTCTCTAATTCTTCTGGAGTCTTTATGCTAGTGTCCAGATATTCGAGGAAAAAGACTAACCCCACCCCGATAAATAAGCCCAAAACCCCTGCTATAGCTAAATTCAGCTTAGTATTTGGTTTTATTGGCCTTTCCGGAATGATACTCTCATCAATCACTGTTACATTGGCGGTTTGCATTGCTTCCTGGATTCGGATTTCCTCGTATTTACTCCGCAATAGTAGATAAATCTGTTCAGTGACATTTAAATCTCTAGTAAGACGTGCTAAAGCCAACTCCTTTTCTGGTAATCCGCTTAATTCTTTATCAAGCTGGGAAATATTTGTTTCTAAAGCCTCGATATTTGAGTCAGCTAAAATAGAATCGATTTCTAGGAATATCAACTCTTGTAAGAGGGCTTGATAAATTGGATTAGGGGTTATGGTTTCCCCGTTGATTATCTGCTCCACTTCATTTGAAAGTTGCATTTGAACTTCTGATATTTGGGCGTTAAGAGCTAAAATGGTGGGATGCTGAGATGAATATTGAGCTTTAACACCCGCTAATTCTGTCTCTAATTGGGTAAGTCGCTGCTTCAAAGTGGCTACCATAGGATTACTAGTGATGTTTGTACTGTAAACAAATGTAGGATCTTCTTGACTCAACCTTTTTTTTATCTCTTCTATTCTATTGGTAGTCTCCTGCTTGGCCATTTCCATCTCTGCTTTGCGCGTCTGAAGTTGAATCAGTTGATTTAAGACTATACTTGTCTCCTCAGTAGGTGCCAACACTCGTTCTTCTTGACGATAATTTTGTAACATAGTCTCAGCCTCAACTAGATCTGCCGTGATCATACTCAATTGTTCTTCAATAAAATACCGGGCATTTTTAGCTTGTTCTTGATTCATCTCCCTTGTAAACTCAATAAAACTATAAACCATAGCATTAGCTATTTTAGCCACATCCTTAGAATCTTCACCTTGCACTGATATTCTAATATTATCGGTTCCAGTGATGGGTTGCACACTTATACTCTTACGAAAAGCTGCAAACTCACTAGAATATACATCATAGTCATATCCTAAGCTTTTCATGGCACGTATAGCTAAAGTACGACTGCGTAAGATCTCAACATAGTTTTGAACTTTATTCCCACCCAATCCGGAAAAATTTTCCATAAAAAGAAATTCTGCTGAACTGCCAGAATCATTAACAAGAATTGTAGCTGTTGCTTCATATATTTGTGTCGCCTGCTTACTGGCAATACCAGCAACTAAAATAGAAGCAAGAAATAGAGCAATTATGATAGCCTTTCTACGCGTTAATATTTGCAAAATCTGTCTAAGATCAAGAGTCTCTTCCAAGCCGTTCCATCCTCTCCAATAATCAGGAATGAATATTATATTCTGGAGTGCTTGTCTATTTTATTTTCCCAATCAAATGAAGCTAATTCCAAATAACCGACGTTTCTTTGTAGAAATTGTAGATAAAGGTTCAGGTTGTTGTTCCAATTCATCCCCTGATAAAACAGCCCTAGGATTATCCATTAGTATTTGGTTCGCTCTGAACTCTCCTACTATCTCTTCCAAAATGCTTTTATAGATACTCAACCTGGGGGCTCTTCTTGTAGTATCATGGGCATCACTAGCTATGAAATGAATTAAGTTACATTTTAATAATAGCTCTCCAGTGTGATAAAACGCTGAACCTGATCTCAAACTGCTGGCAGTTATCTGCGCTAGAGCACCTTGTTCTACCATATGATAAAGACATTCAGGTCGTCTAATTATCCCTTGGTTTCTTTCAGGATGAGCAATAATAGGAGTGATACCTATCAATTTAAGTTCAAAAATAACTTTACTCATAAAACCAGGGACTTCATCTCTAGCCATTTCAAGCAATAGATATTTGTTGGAGTCGTTATAAGTAAGGATCTCACCATATGTGAGTCTTTTTACTATATCCGGAGTAGCATACACTTCCCCTCCAGGATACAGCTCTAGGGAAAGACCTCTAGAGCGCACTACCTCTCTTAGCTCTTTAGTCAAAGAGAGTACCTGATCTTTTTTATTGGCAATAGTCCTCTCCGGTAACATATGCGGTGTAGCAACGATTGCTGTTATACCATTTTGTACTGCTACATCTATCATCTCTAAAGATTGATCCAAATTAACTGCTCCATCATCCATACCGGGCAATATGTGGGTGTGAATGTCGATCAACAAAAAGCCTCCCAGAACTAAAGATCTTATTACATTGTGTCCGATCGTGAGGTTCTCTTCTTAAAAATCCGCTGCAGCCAGCCTTCTGTCGATTCTTTATGGTTCATTGAGTAATATTGGTGGTAGTAGTAGTAATAACCACTATCTTCTTTAATGTTGTTAGCAACAACGCCTAAAATATTAGCCCCTACTTGCTCTAACTGCTCTTTTGAGGTAACAGCAACCCCTCTAGGAGTTACACCTAAACTTACAACCAATAACACTCCGTCTACTAATTGAGCCATGATAACAGAGTCTGACACGGCGATTATTGGGACCCCATCATAAATTATATAATCAGCTTTATTCTCTATCTGTTCCACTAGTTCTTTCATCTTTTGTGATCCTAAGAGCTCTGCAGGATTAGGGGGTATTGGTCCTGAAGGGAGAATCCTCAAGCCTTCAACATTTGTCTCTTGTATTGCTTCATCCAAAGAGTATTGGCCTGTTAAAACGTTAGTCACACCAATATTATTGGAAACTTGAAATTGCTTATTAACAGATGGCCTCCTAAGATCCACACCTACAACTATAACTTTAGCTCCAGCTTGTGCGAAAGAGATAGCCAAATTAGAAGCGATCGTAGTCTTTCCTTCTCCAGGGCCGGCACTGGTAATTAAAATGCTTTTAATTTTTTTATCTAATCGGCTGAATTGAAGGTTTGTTCTCAAAGTGCGAAATGCTTCTGCACCTGGAGCCTTTGGATCGTCTCTTACAATCAACCAATTATCACTTGTTCCACTAATCACCATAGTTCCTACCTCTCATAAGGTTTCCCCATAC
>JAPXME010000168.1:0-3641 GCA_033809185.1 Clostridiaceae bacterium | reverse complement strand
AGCCTTAAGACCGGGGTGGTTTGGTTGCTATATCTGGCACTATATCCGGTTATTGTTAATACCATTAAAGATAAGCGTATTCTATATTTACTGCTCATACTGCTGGTTGTCTCAGCAACTTTGCAGTCCCTATATGGTATCTACCAATACAGTTTCGGATTATTTATTGATAATGAAGGCTGGGCTGATTCTGAACTTTTTGCCGATATTAAAACCCGGGTTATTGGCACCCTAGATAACCCAAACATTTTAGCCCAGTACCTGGAATTAATAATACCATTAGGCCTGGCATTGTTTTGGACTACCCGAGATTGGGCTAGAAAAATGTTTTTCATAACCTGTACCATGATCATGATCTTATGCATGCTACTGACCTACTCCCGGGCCGGTTGGATTGCTCTAGTCCTGTCAGTCCTGGTTTTTGGTTTATTACGGGATAGAAAAGTGCTCTTATTAGGAGTCTTGGGCCTGTTTGTAGCTGTATATTTCCTTCCCAGTTCCTTTATGAACCGTTTATCCAGTATTGGCAATTTGGGTGAATCATCTACCATGTATCGAACTTTTATATGGAAATCAGCTCTGTATATGTTAAAAGATTTTTGGTTTAGCGGAGTTGGCCTGGGCACCAATGCTTTCTCAGCTGTTTATAATCAATTCTACATGCGGGAAGGGGTATTTGCCTTCCATACCCATAATCTTTACCTGCAGCTTTGGATAGAGACTGGAATTTTAGGATTACTATCGTTCCTTACAGTTGTCTTTGTAAACATCAAGCATGCTCTAAGCGCTCTCCTGCAGAGTCGTAGTATTGTTATAAAAGCCATATTAGCCTCTTTATTGGCAGGTCTAAGCGGCTTTCTTTTCCATGGGTTATTGGAACATTCCTTTTATAATCTTAGAATTTTGCTACTTTTTTGGATATTATTGGCGTTTATCATGTCTATCTCTAGTATGGTAGTCGCTGCCGGAGATGAAAAACAAGGAGCGAACCAGAATTTATTGCCTGCAGGTTTTTCTGGTGATACTAGTGAGGAGAGTTAGATGATCAAGCTATTGCACGTTATAAGTGATAGCAATATCGGCGGAGCTGGAATTTATGTACAATCGCTAACTCGGGCATTGGACCCCAAAAAATTTAAGGTGTTTGTAGCCTGTCCCCATAATTCACGTCTAGCCGAATTAATAGAGAAACCCGTGCGGTTAATAGAGCTTCCAGGACTTTCTGCTGAACAGTCATTTAGCCTGCAGGGCACTTTAAGTTTGCTTAGATTTATCAAAGAAAATGATATTGATATTGTCCATACTCATGCAAGTTTATCAGGACGCTTGGCTGCTCGTATAGCCGGGAAAAAAATTGTATTTACCCGCCATACACCGGTAACAGTATATCCTAAAAATAGTTTGAAATGGCTCATTCAACACCAGGTTAATCTCTGGCTTTGTGACCAGGTGGTGGCAGTATCAGGATTTATAGCCAAACAGCTTGATGAACATGGTTTTCCCCCGGAGCGAATAAACCTGATATACAATGGTGTAGATATGGGAAGGTATGCTGTTTCCCCTGATACCAGCTTACTCAGAGAAAAGTATGGGCTTAATCAGGAGTATATAATTGTAGTAGTTGCACGTTTGGAAGAAATTAAAGGACATAAATATTTACTCACAGCACTTTCTACTTTGGACTTAAATGAATTTAATATAAAGCTTTTAATTGTGGGAGATGGTTCTCAAAAAGAATCCTTACAGACTCTAGTGAAGGAGTTAAACCTGGAAAAGATAGCCCTTTTTACTGGTAGTGTAAACGATGTCCGTCCCTTCCTTGACCTTGCTGATGTTTTGGTACTACCTTCCCTGCAGGAAGCTCTGGGGTTGGTTTTGTTGGAAGCTATGGCTGTTTCCCGACCCTGTGTAGCCACCCGGGTAGGAGGTATCCCGGAAGTAATAAGAGACGGTGTGAACGGTATCCTTGTGAAAGCTAAGGACTCAGTGGGCCTAGCCTCTGCCATTGTCACACTCTATCAAGATCGGGAACTAGGTATAATTATGGGCCAGAAAGGTCAACAGCTAGCTAAGGATCATTTTTCGCTTCCCCTAATGGTGGAGCAAATGACTAAACTATATGATGATATGTTTAGATAATACGTAAAGTGGGGTGATGCTAGATGAAAAAGGTCCTTATTTCCGGCTACCATGGTTTTGGTAATTGTGGAGATGAAGCCATTCTAGCAGCAATAGTCAATAATTTTAAAAAAGCAGAGCCGGATATTGAAATAGTGGCTCTTTCTCGTACCCCATTAGATACTCAGGAAAAATTGGGAATCAAATCGGTTAATCGTTTTAATGTTTTTAGTATTGTCTATGAAATACTATCCTGCAACTTAGTTTTAAGCGGTGGGGGTTCCCTCTTGCAGGATGTAACCAGTAGCCGCTCCCTGTATTATTACCTAGCAATTATTGTTATGTCCCGTGTACTAGGGCGACCGATTATGGTTTATGCCAATGGCATCGGTCCTATTCGAAAACGGCTTAACCGCTTTATTACTCAGCAAGTATTAAATCGAGTTGATTTTATAACCTTACGTGATGAGGATTCCTTCAAGGAATTGCAGGAATTAGGGATTAAACGCCCAGAAGTGCTGGTCTCGGCTGACCCCGTCTTTACTATGGAAGCGGTTAGTGAGTCTCAGGTGGAGCAAATTCTAAGGAAAGAGAATATTGATCTTGAGCGTCCCTTGATTGGAATCTCGCTACGCCAATGGAAAAGCAGCAATGACTATTTGATGAAGATTGCTGCGCTAGCAGATAGACTTATCGACCATTTCCACTGTAATATCCTGTTTCTACCTATGCAAATACCGCATGATGTGGTGGTCATTGAGCAAACCCGAGCTTTAATGCAGAAGCCTTCTTTTACCATACGTGGTAGCTATTCAGGAGAAGAAATAATGGGTATTATCGGCCATACCAAGATTATAATAAGTATGCGTTTGCATACTCTAATATTTGCTGCAGTCCAGAGGGTTCCTATGATAGGACTAGTATATGACCCTAAGGTGAAAAGTGTCCTGGATGCAGTAGAGCAACCAGCGGCAAATAATATCGACAGTCTTGACGTTGATGAGATTTTCAACATAGTGCAGGAAATGTTAGATAACTATGATCAAATAGTACGGATTCTAGATAAGCATGCTCTTCGGTTAAAAGAAAAAGCTCATCTAAATGACCATATGGTTATGCAATTAATGAAGCATTAACCAAGTCTGAACCTGTTCTACCTAATCCCGAGTTGATCAAGTATGTTACCATTTTAGGTTATTGTTTACATTCTTGGTTGTTCAAGACTGTACTGTTGTAGCTAGAGTAACTTTAATAGAATTGCTTAGGAATCAAGTGGCTATGGTCTGCCCTTGGAAAATGTAAAGGCTAAGAGTCGCAAACGCATCTCTGATCCCCCCTTCTCCCCGTACATTTTCCTACCTATTTAGGGTCACTTTAAACTAACTTGCGATTATTCACGGGGGCGGAGTGTGGGGAAGAGGATGACGTCGCGGATGGAGGTGGAGCCGGTGATCAGCATGACTACGCGGTCGATGCCGATGCCCAGTCCGCCTGCGGGGGGCATGCCGTATTCCAAGGCATTT
>JAPXME010000167.1:0-3656 GCA_033809185.1 Clostridiaceae bacterium | reverse complement strand
TTATTCAATGCCCATAACTCTGCAGCAGGTGGGGTTAGGAAGTAAGCTAAGTGAGGTATACTCCTTAGATGTTTATTTCAGATGCCTTAAAGATCAGCACAGACATACCCTTACGGGTGTAGGGGTAGAGGTATCGCGCACGATATTCGATGAGGTGGTTTTAGTAGGTGGTTATAACAGCTTAGGTGTAGAGGATGCGGATCTGGTTACCATAGCTAATTGGAACAAAGGTTGGTATATGGGAATTAGGACTAAGTTTTAAGTTGTTATTAATTATTATATAAAAGTTTTTAAAAAGCCCTGAAGACAATAGTGAGATTTATAATGTACACTATATGTCGAGAAGTATTTATTTAAAAGTATTTAATGAGGGGGGACTTACTGTGAAGGGCATGTACAAGTATTCACTGATAATGGTGATTACAAGCCTTTTGCTTTTTTTTGGGGGTGTTGGTTTTGCTTTGCAACCGGATGATGATTGGGCTTGGCCCAATTATGTGCCAAAAATACCTCAACCAGAAGAGATTAGCGAGTTTCCTCTCTTACAAGGAATTAGCATAACCGGGGTAAATCTGGTATTAAAGGATAAGTCTTACAGCTCTATCATAGGGAAAACCGTCGAATCTTATACTGCTCACGAATTAGAGAACCCAACTTTAGAGGGTAGTAAATTGCTTCGGGTTGTTCAATACAACATACCTGTTGACGAAAGTGAATTAAATATTGAGATCTCCCTTTGGGTTGAAGAGATTGAGGAAGCTCCCTTAGGATATGTTTTTCGAATAGATGCTACTGTGGACCAAACTGATTGGGCAAACCTAGCAGATTCTCTGGGGACAGGGGAGCTTATAGTGTCAGCCGGTGTCCACCAATTTGTGGTCAACGAAAGTCGAAACAGTGCCGGGATACTGGTTGAGGGGTCAAATGAAGACGAAGAAGATTCTACACTCTCTGTTTTCTTTAAACCGACCTTGTTTAACAGCCAAAAGGGAGTAAAGGCCAGTATAATGGAGGATCCCGCTAATGCCGGGAAGGTATTGCAGATCGTATCTTCTATACCTCAAGAATTAGGTGAGTTTAAAGAGGTTTGGTCATTAGTGGTTATACCTTCAAGTATGAGCAACCTTAATTGGGCTAAGGAATTAGCTGTATCCCAGTCCAGTCATAAAGAGGGAGACCCCAAGTTAGGTCGGGTAGTGATACATGGAGAGGCTGATAAGTATGAGGTGCGTCCGGGGGATAAACTAAACCTTACTTATTATCTGGCCAATGTGGGAACAGCCCTTGCCATGGATCTTAAAGTCGATATACCTCTACCTGCCTCTATACGTCTGGTAGAAGGGAGTATAAAGGTCAGTACAGGTGAAGTAGAGTTGGATGATGAAGCCAAAGCCATCATATGGACATTTACAGATACTCTTCCCGTAGGTAAGCAGGAGAGACTAGTGTTTAGCGTAATCATTCAATAAGGTTTTAAGGGAACTTAAATTGTTAATAAAAAAAGACTCATTCTTTTAGGGGGTGCAAATTAGGGATATATAATCCCGGAAAAAATATCGGCATAGTTTGGTATGTATTTACCGGCTATGCCGATTTTTCCTTGTGCGCCACGCATGGCGCGTAACTTGGCGGTGAAAGTCCGCTGTGGGGGCTGGCAGTTGCCAACCACTAGCTGAAGGCAAGGGTGTCCACCGCGAGGTGGAATCTGAAGGAAGCCGGAGGCAAAGTTCCGACCCGAGGAACACGAACCGTATCAGGCATCCAAAGTGGGACGAGTCTGCAAGACGAGACAAAATCCAATAAACTGCACGGACACGAGGATGTAAATACGGCGGGTACATGGGATGAAGGTTGCGCGTCTTACCGTGGGAGAACTCACGGACGCAGGGAGCGTATTTGCGAACTGCGGTTGAAACAAGATTTGCCGTGAGTAGTCAGCAGAGACCATAGTAGTAAGGCAGAGGATGACATTACGAAGGGTTGAACCTAAGGAAGTGTTCAGTCAAAGAATATTGGAGCATATTATTCCATACATAGAAGACAAACTATATCTCAAGGTGAACAGGGAGAAAACATTGGTAGCCTACATTGGTAGGGTGAAATTTTTAGGATACGGGTTTTACCCCTCTAAAGACGGAATAAAACTGAGAGTACATCCTAAGAGTACCAGCAAGATGAAAGCCAAAATAAGAGAGCTCACATCGAAAAATAACGGGTTCTCATTCGAATGGCTGAAATTGAAGTTAAAACAGTTCATAACAGGATGGGTGAATTACTTCAAACTTGCGGATATGAGGAACCTGCTCAAATTAATAGATGAATGGTTAAGAAGAAGGCTCCGTATGTATATCTGGAAAAGATGGAAGAGAGTTCGTACCGGATACAAAATGTTGAGAAAACTTGGTCTTAATCATAATAATGCCTACATGTTTGCATGTACAAGAAAAGGCTACGCGGATCGCCAAGATTCAAATTCTAACTGCTACTATAACCAATGTCCGCCTAAAACAGGTAGGGTATATATTTTTCTGGGATTACTACAAATCTGTTATGGCATAAACTTAGGAACCGCCTAGTACGGGCCCGTAAGCTAGGTGGTGTGAGAGGTCGGCTACTCAACTAATGAGTAGCCTCCTACTCGATTTTCTTCACAGAACTCCTCATAGCTCAGATTCCCGGAAGCCTTCATAGCTTCACTTGCGGCTTGTAATTCTGCTGGTGTCCAATCTCTGCTCATCATACCACCTCCTTCGGTAGTACATATATTGCTCAAAAAACCGGAAATAGCAAGGAATTATTTCCAAGCTGAAAATTTTCTGCAGCTATTGTGTTTTTTCATTAAGTATGTTAGTATGTAAACATACATACAAATTGGAGGTGAGAATGAATGGATGAGAAAGAGCAGAGCTTTGGCGATTATCTTCGTCAACTTATCAAGGATGCGGGTATGACACAAAATGAGTTCTATACTGCGCTCGGAATAAAGAAACCCTATTTCTATGACATAGTCTCTGGTAGAACAAACCCTCCTCCATATCCTCTCCAGTTAAAGGCAATGGAAGTGTTAAAAAATAAATTATTTGAAGCTTATCCAAGGGACTGGTTTGTAAAAGCGCCTGTAATACTGATATTCAGCGTAGACCGCGCGCTGTCATGGAAAAGTCGTGACGGAAAAGATTTCGGTGATATTGATATTGCCATTGCTGCAGATCATGTTACTTTGGCCGCTGCTGATTTGGGTTTAGGCACTTGCTGGCTTGGTGCATTTGATCCCGTGAAATGCCGACAGGCTGTCAACCTGCCGGAAAAATTGGAACCTGTTATCATGATGCCTTTGGGCTATCCGGAATATACAGCGTCACCTGATCGGCACAGTACCAGGCGAAAGAGCCTTGAGGATATTATTGATTGGAAATGATGGAATGAAAAAATCCAGGCATAATGCCTGGATTAAAACTATTCTTTGTACTCAACTTTGTTTTTTTCTGCAAAACTCTTTAATACATCCTTGATCCATTCGAAATCGTCTTTTATGACTCCTTTTTCAATTACATAGGCATCCGTTTCTCCGCTGACTTTGATTTCAATACGCTCTACCGGCCGTTCCACAAACAGAAACTTTTTCTTTCCAAGGGTGTTTTGAATGGAGTCAATTT
>JAPXME010000166.1:0-3718 GCA_033809185.1 Clostridiaceae bacterium | reverse complement strand
TTTGGTAAACTGAGAATGCATTTGGAAGAATACCTCCTATCTAAGTGTAGTTTGGCGACTACAGGTATTCGACCAAATGCATTTAATTTTCCTGCCACCACAACATTTATTTTAGAACCTATATATTACAGGAACTTGTTGTATCCACAATAAGAAGGAAGGCTTTTCGCCTTCCCTAACAAGCAACCATCCCTATAGTTTGAAACAGGACTTTATGCTTACTATCAACGTTAGAACAAACCATCCTTACGAAATTGAATTCTGAACACAAAAGAGGAACCAATTATATGCTTACCAACTGATGAAAAACCACTTCCGAAAAACATTTCTAAAAACCTTCGTACACTACCCAAAAAGAACTCACAAACTGAACTTCTCTATAGGGATGGTGCTTATCTAAATTATAGCACGAAAAGTACGTCTAAGCAAGGCTAACCAAGCCTTTCCTAGAATAAAATTTGCCCAAGTTTGCCATCAATTTGTATCACAATTAAATGAGCTAATAATTGACAAGGCAAAAGCCAAGGATTAAGATGTATTTATCCGCCAATTGCCTATTGCATTTGGTCATGAAAAGATCTATACAAATAGTGGAGCGTGATACAATGATTAAACGTGCTTACAACTTTAATGCAGGCCCGGCAGCCTTACCATTGCCAGTACTGGAGAAAGCCCAGGCCGAATTCGTAGATTTTCAGGGAAAAGGCATGTCCATCATGGAGATGAGCCATCGTAGCAAAGACTATGATGCTGTACATAACGAAGTGATCAGCCTTTTCCACGAATTGTACAACATTCCCGAGGATTATCAGGTGCTATTTTTGCAAGGTGGCGCAAGCACACAATTTGCCATGGTACCAATGAACTTTTTACCAGAAGGTAAAAAGGCCGGCTATGTAATGACCGGTTCTTGGTCCGAGAAAGCCCTCAAGGAGGCAAAAATGTTGGGTGAAACCTACGAGGCAGCTAGCACAAAAGACAGCAACTACAAGAGCATACCCAGCCTAGCCGACATTAAGATCGAGCCGGATAGCGCTTACCTGCATATCACATCGAATAACACAATTTTCGGTACTCAATGGGATAGCTTCCCAGAAACTAATATTCCTCTAGTAGCAGATATGTCCAGCGATATCTTGTGCAAACCTATTGATGTCAGCAAGTTCTCGCTAATCTATGCAGGTGCTCAGAAAAACCTCGGTCCTTCTGGAGTTACTGTAGTAATAATCAAGAAATCCTTTGTTGAGCAGGCTAAAACTGATATTCCTACTATGCTGCGTTATGGTACCCATATCAGTAATAACTCCCTTTATAACACACCACCGACCTTCGGTATCTATATGATTGGCTTAGTCTTAAAGTGGATTAAGGAACAAGGTGGAGTAGCAGCTATGTACAAGAAGAACCAAGAGAAAGCTGCTTTAATCTACGACACCATTGATCAGAGTAATGGTTTCTATGTAGGTCATGCTAGCAAAGACAGCCGTTCCCTGATGAATATTACCTTCCGCTTAAAAGATGAAGAGCTGGAAAAGAAATTCCTAGAAGAAGCTAAACAGGCCGGCTTTATTGGCGTGAACGGTCATCGTTCTGTAGGCGGTTGCCGGGCATCTACTTATAATGCTGTGCCTTACGAAACTTGCAAAGCCCTGCAAGAGTTTATGGTTCAATTCCAGAAAGTAAACGGTTAAGGGCTGATTGAACAACATTCTCAAATAAGAACCCCGCCATCAACGCAATCAAAGATTGCTGATGGGTTCCGGGAACCTTGTTGAATTAACAACAAGAAGGCTATGGCAGTGCAGTACGCCATAGCCTTTTCTTGTGTAAATTATAATCCCCTAAAAGATGAGGCCACCTCTTTAAGGTGACCTTTAGCTTATAATTAAGCCGCTACTGGCTTATTATTATCTTTGACAAAATATTGGAGAACAACAACTATAGCTATAATGATAATCCCAATGAGATCTGTAATTAATTTCGGATCTATCATCATGAGCCCACCGATAACAGCCAGGATTCTCTGCCATATCGGCAGCTTCTTTTTCATGAAGCCCTCCAAACCGCCGGCGATTGCAAACATACCTATCAGTGACGTTATAGTAAAGGTAATAATCTGCCCAAAGGAGGCATCAATCAATAACATCGACGGATTCAAGACAAACATGTATGGGATAATAAATGCCGTTATGGCTAACTTTGTCGCAATAACACCTGTACGTAACGGGTTCCCGCCGGAGATTGCCGCCCCTGCATAGGCTGCTAGGGCTACAGGCGGGGTAATATCGGCCACAATTCCGAAGTAAAACACAAAGAAGTGTGCAGCAAGAACCGGTGTTCCAGGTATTAGCTTCAAAATAATCGGGGCGGTAATGGTAGCCATAATTACATAGTTAGCAGTAGTCGGCACTCCCATGCCCAAAATAAGACAGGCAATCATTGTTAAAAAGAGTGCAAAAATGTCAATACCGCCTGAGAGGAAGAGCAATCCTTCTGCCAGCTTTAGTCCTATACCTGTAAGAGAAACAATGCCGACAATAATTCCGGCAATAGAACAAGCCGCAGCAACCCCAATAGTATTTTTCGTGCCATTCTCCAAGGCCTCTACGAACGTACTCGGAGTCAAACGGGTATCCTTACGGAACATACTGACTATAATCGCCGCCAGAATAGCTAAACACGCAGCACGGGAAGCTGTGTATCCAATAGACATAGTTACAATTAAGACAACAATTGGGAGAAATAGATATCCTCTAGTAAAGAACAATTTGAAGAAATTAGGGATAGATTCCTTAGGAAGTCCCTTTAGGCCAGTCTTCTTCGCTTCAAAATGTACCATCAGAAAAATACCTGTAAAGTAGAGGATGGCAGGGAAAATGGCTGCCAAAGCAATAGTAGCATAAGGCATTTCCGTCATTTCTGCCATGAGGAAGGCAGCCGCACCCATGATTGGAGGCATAATTTGTCCCCCGGTGGAAGCAGCAGCCTCAACCGCTGCAGCAAAATCTTTATCATACCCTGATTTTTTCATTACCGGAATAGTAACACTGCCGGAACCAACGGTATTGGCAACAGAGCTACCGGAATACATCCCCTCAAGGGCACTAGAAATAACTGCTACCTTAGCCGGCCCTCCCGTGGCTCGTCCAGCAATGGAGTTTGCAATATCAATAAAAAAGGTACCGATATTTGTCTTTTCAAGAAAAGATCCCAGAATAATAAACAAGACAATAAATGTTGAACATACACCGATAGGGGTACCTATTACTCCATCAAGTGTATAGAACAATGTATATACAATACGTCTTAGTGAATATCCAGCATAAAAGGCATAGCCAATAAAAGCACCGGCAACTACCAGAATAGGAATACCTACTACTCTTCTACACACCTCGGCTGTGATCAATATACCCACAACCCCAATAATCATATCTAATTGGGAGATACGGGTAGCTTTCTCGGCAAGCTCCGCAAAATTTGCTACGTAGTAAAAATAACAAGCGGCCCCGACTATTCCGAGGATTATATCATACCAGGGCACAAAATTAACCCGTTTGGCTGCTTTCTTTTTAGCAGGGTAAAGCGTAAATGCCTTGAACTACTCCCACTTTCGCTTCGCTTAGAAGTGGGAGATTCCTACGAACTTCGCTCTATCGAGCGAATATTTAGTAGGCTATCCCCGTCGTTCCAACGGTTAATCGCAATGCTTCATTGCGAA
>JAPXME010000165.1:0-3732 GCA_033809185.1 Clostridiaceae bacterium | reverse complement strand
ACACTGGATAGTCTCATCAGCAATATGTACAGGTAAACGGGTCTCACTAGCCAAATACTTGTCCATCCCATGAAGCAAAGCACCTCCTCCGGTCAGAACAATACCTTTGTTTATAATATCGGCTGCTAATTCCGGGGGCGTTTTTTCTAGTACTTCTTTGGTAGCCAGCATGATTGCTTCTAAGGGCTCTCGCATAGCCTCATGGGCTTCTCGGGCAGTAATAGTAACATTTTTGGGTAGGCCGGATACTAGGTCCCGACCACGGATTTCCAGACTGGCCTCGCCCTTATCCTTAGGGTAAGCTGTGCCGATCTCAATTTTAATCTCCTCGGCGGTTCTTTCGCCGATCAGAAGATTATGAAAACGGCGCATATATCTTGCCAGGGATTCATCTATTTTATCTCCGCCTATACGAACAGATTTGCTGGTTACTATTCCTGCTAAGGACAGTACTGCAACATCTGTAGTTCCACCACCGATATCGACAACCATAGAGCCGCTTGGTTCAGTAATTTCCAATCCTGCACCCAAAGCTGCAGCCAAAGGCTCTTCAATTAAAAAGGCATCACGTGCTCCGGCAGCAATAGCGGCCTGCTTTACTGCTCTTTCCTCCACGCTGGTAACGCCTGAAGGGATTCCAATCATAACTCGTGGTTTGAAGAAAAAGCGCTTGTTAATGGCCTTAGCAATAAAATAACGGAGCATTTTCTCCGTAGTATCGTAATCTGCGATGACTCCTTCCTTCATTGGCCGAATAGCCACAATATTGCCTGGAGTCCGCCCCAACATACGTCGCGCTTCCTCTCCCACGGCAATGATAGTATCGCTATTCTTGTCAATAGCAACCACTGAAGGCTCATTAAGTACGATCCCCTTACCCTTAACATAAACCAGGACACTGGCAGTCCCCAAGTCAATACCAATGTCCTCACCTAATCTCACCATGAGGCCACATCCTCCTCTATTTAAAGCTATCTAAGCCTACCAACTAGAGAACTGCAGAAATTCTCTAACGCACGTTGGCAAGCTAGTTGTTTGGACGAACTAGTACTTGTGGCACTATTTTCTACATATAAATTAGGTTTTCCTTCTTATTTACTGAAATTTTCCATAAATTTTTTCATTAATTTTCTTGAGCTTCCTTATACTTTCTTCTGGTAGCCTCTCCACCCCGTAGATGGCGCTCAGCTTTGTTCTGTTCTAAGACATATTTGACTTGAGCTGCCAATTGTTTGTTAATAATCGGTAGCCTTTCGGTCATGTCCTTATGGATGGTACTCTTACTAACCCCAAAGACGGTAGCTGTCTGGCGCACTGTGGCCGTAGTGTCCAACATATAATG
The DNA here is from genome assembly GCA_033809185.1 of Clostridiaceae bacterium. Taxonomy (GTDB): domain Bacteria; phylum Bacillota; class Peptococcia; order DRI-13; family JAPXME01; genus JAPXME01. Next base: position 2,390 of record JAPXME010000165.1, on the reverse strand, counting down.
ACATACCTCTAGAACCCTTTTTCTTATATATTCTTGCATCAGGCTTCCCCTCCACAATCCGTATTTCTCTAAATGTATATGAGGGGAATATAAAAAAATGCAAGACATTCACTTTCTGAAGCTTTTTCTTTAAGCTGGCCAGCCCACGCTTGTTAAGGGGATTGATGAGCTTGATCACACTCTGAGCATGGTTTTTGGTTTTATCCCTCTTGGCTAAGGGTTTAGGAAACCTTGATCGTCTTATTAAATAATTTGCAAACTACTTATTTGGCAAATATTCTAGTGGGTCTACAGCCTTGCCGTCTTGAGTGAGGGTAAAGTGTAAATGGGGCTCATCAGAGACTTCTGACAATCCCGGTTCTCCTACTGTTCCGATAGTCTGTCCGGCTTTAAGAGTCTGTCCCACTCTTACTGAGCTCTTCCCCAAATGGGCATAGCTGCTGAGCCAGCCATCGCCATGATCCAATATAACGACGGTTGCTTGGTCTTTTGTAGTTTCGCTTTTTATTACCTTTCCAGGCAGAGCAGCTTTTACTATACTACCGATAGAGGCTTTTATATCAATGCCATCATGAAAACGATAATCCCAATGGGTAGCAGAATAGGCCAAACCAAACACCTTAATTAACTCTCCATCAAGGGGCCGAATTATCTGGCTTAAGTCCGCAGCAGGCTGCTGTGAAGACCTAGGCTTTGCGATTGGTTCAGACGCTTGTTCACTTGAAGAAGTTTTTTCAATTTTGTCATTGTTAATGACACTATCGGGATTATTGGCGTTATTAGCCTTTTCAGATTTTAAGACGGCTTCATTTATGCTATCAATAGTGCTAAGACTACTCGTCGGCTCTGCAGAAATTTTTTCCTTCTGATCGAGGACAGCTTTCTGAGGGCTTAGGTCTTCGACTGGAGTAACTTCTGCTTGTACAGCTCCTCCCTGCAAGGTTTCCCCCAGCATCCCTTCCGGGGCAGTATTTTCCTCTGCCGTGGTTAACACTCGCTGTGCTTCATTACTGCGTAGCTGCTGTAATCTTTGCCCTATTAATGGTATAAGGATTGCAAAGATTAACAATACTACAGCTAAATAGATTCCTAGATTTTTTAAGGACCGTAGTTGTTTTTCTCGGAGAGCTTCACGCCGGTCCCGTCTAGTTTTTCTTAGTTGCATACTACTCACCTCGAGAATAGTATGCCCTTTTTTTGCCGGTTATAGTGCTACTTCAGCTTTCCGATTGTAGTACCCTGATAATAATGGCTGAGAATCTGTCGATAATCCTTGCCTTCTTGAGCCATTGCGTTTGCTCCATGCTGGCACATACCAACGGCATGACCATAACCAAGGGTTTCAAATTTAACAACATCATTTTCAATTTTCCATGTAATCATGGTCGATTTTAAATCTAATTTACTGCGAAGTTCCGAACCTGTAAAATTTCGTCCGCCAAAAGTAAGAGATTTTATACGGCCAACAGAGGTTTTTTCGGTAACTTGTAAGGCCTTAGTATAACCAAATATTTTACTGGCTGGAACTTCCTTGGTCTCTACGCCCAGCTTTTTAGCAAGGGTATCGATTTTCATGGCTACAACGGCTTCATGATTACCTTCAGGATGGTTGCCACATTTAGCGTGTTGTAAATAGGGAACTTGGTGTTTCCAGACATCACCGGAATTCTCAGTACCGAGACCTCCACAGGAGGCATGGTAAGATGGGTCGATCAGTTGCCCTTCATAAATGGACACCTCGCCCCAAGTTTCTTCTACTGCTCGCACGATTTTCTTTTTATTCTCAGCATAATTCCACTTGCCCCAGCGGGTGCGCATCTCTTCATCGCTAATCCAGGCCTGATTGATTTGGTGATCTGAGCTTATATCGGCTAAAGGGCTGAGGGCCTTAACTCTAGGATCAGATACCTGCAGCCTTTTTACCGCATAAGTGCGTGCCGCCACAGCTTGGGCTTTTAAAGCCTCTATATGAAAAGAGGCCGGCATTTCTGCTGCCACTACACCCGCTACATATTCCTCCAACCCCAGCTCAATTACCTGCCCAGTTAGGTGATCATACAGGTTAATCTTATTAGTGTCTTCTCTAATTTCGATATTTGATTCCCCCGGGCTAACTAGCCGAACTATAATAATTGCCACAAAGAGAAGAACTGAACCTATCAGGATTCTTTTCCGCCATACCCGCCGTTTTCGATATCGCCACAGAGCCACAAAACCAGTCCCCTCATAAAAGGATACTGGCTTATTCTATTCCGTCACAGCAATGCTTAGAACTCTCTAAATCGTCCCTTCTTCACACTGTTCTGAATGATCGAGGCGAGGAAAACCGACTTATCACGTTATTTGAAGCACAATTGCACTAATATTGATATTTACTGGAATATATGATT
>JAPXME010000164.1:0-3844 GCA_033809185.1 Clostridiaceae bacterium | reverse complement strand
GGCTGAGATTATTCCTGCCATTAGAGCCAAAGATATAACGGCCCATTTTACATTGGGCATTTTCTCAATGATAATATCAGCCAACAACGAGGGCATTTTCGATTCGATGAAAAAGAAAACTACTCCCATGGTACCTGCAATCATCATGATTACATTCCAATCGATAGAAAAGAACACTTTGTTAAGGGGCAGAATTCCTAAGATTACAAAGACTGCCGCCGATATTAGAGCAATATAAGCTCTAAATCTGGGAAATGCAAGTAATAGAACATACGTTAGTAAAAATAGTATTAGGGCTGGAATCATATTATCGTATCTCCTCTGCTATAGTTCTGATAACCTTTTTATTATAACAATATTTAATCAAAATTTCATAACATAATATCAATCTATAGCCAAAATTTCATAACAATTCATTCCAAGAAGCAATAATTCTACATTACACGCTTCTAGCAATTACCCAGATAAACAAACTGCAGATACTCTCCGGCAATTTCAGCTAAGTGACGAATTGTCTGTACTGATGTTATTGTCTTATCCTGCATCTTATAACGGGGAAAAAATCTGGTCAGATGCAAGGGAATATCTTTGTTGAGAGAAGCCAACCAAGAGGCCAGTTCCGCTATTTCCTTTTCGCTGTCATTCTCACCGGGAATAATCAAGCTAGTCACTTCAACATGACATTCCTTGGCGGCCAATTCTATACTGCGTTTAACAGTCTCCAAGTCTCCCCCGATCTTCCGGTAAAAATCCTGATTAAAGGCCTTTAGGTCAATATTAAAAGCATCTATCAGCGGCAGCAACCGTTTTAGGGCTTCTTCGCAAATATAACCATTAGTAACTACTACATTCTTCAGGTCTTGTCTTTTGGCTGCCACAGCACAATCCCGGACAAATTCATACCCTACCAATGGTTCGTTATATGTATAAGCAATACCAATATTGCCCTGTTCCCTATAGGACAAGGCTAATTCTACTAATTCAGCAGGATCTATCTTTTTAGTTTGAGCCTGCTGAGAATCAGCCATAGAAATCTGGTGGTTCTGACAGAATGAGCAGCGAAAATTACAACCAAAGCTGCCTACAGAAAGAATCATACTCCCGGGGTAAAACCTATAAAGTGGTTTCTTTTCTATAGGGTCAAGAGCCAGAGCTGTTACCAGCCCATAATTTAGCGCTGTGATACGATCTCCCACATTAATACGGGCCCTACATAAGCCAATTTGACCTATCTCTAAGGAACAACTATGGGGACAGATCTCACAAGTAAGCTTACTCACTGATACCTAACCACCTTAAAACGTTGCATAGTATAAGGCTCGTTTTGAGAAATCCCTGCTTTTTCTAGAGCAATAGCCAGTTGCTCATCTACCGTATTAATGCCCTCCAGATTAGGTAGCAATAATCCACGTCTTCCTTTTGATTCCACAATAACTCCATACTGGAAAGGATCTAATTTTGCTTTAGAAGAGATAGGTTCCGGTTCAGCCAACACATCTACACTGTACACCAAATGGGGTAATTCATCTTCCGTCACAGGAGGAAAGCGTGGATCCTGAGTTCCAGCACTCATTGCATTCTGGATTATTTCTTTGGCTATATTTTCAGTAGTGGCGGCAATGGTTCCAATGCAACCCCTTAGCCGTCCTTCTAGCTTTAACGAAACAAATACGCCGGCCTTCCGGCTAGTAAGCTCTGGAGAAATATCCTCCTGGATAGGCATTGTTTGTCGGTTCTGCAGATAATACTCAAGAGACTTTCTGGCCAGCCTTACTGGTTCAAATTCATTGCTGCGTATGTCTTTGATCCTTTGCTCCAGATATTTTTCATAGCTTAGATCAAATCGTCTAGTTGGGTCTTCAGCAATAGTTTCAAAAGAAGCCACAGCGTATCCTACTCCAAAAGTACCTTGATAAGACAATAGTTCAGGTTTTACTGCATACCCGTCTAAAGCTCCGCTCATAATCACAAAAGATCTTAGGCCACATTCCCCGGCAGCTTCGCAGATTTCCTCCTCCAAGGTCATAAAGCGCAGAAAATCTCCAGCAGCCATAGCTTCAGTAACTTCTTTATCGAACTCTGGTCCTTCCGGGGCATAACCATAAGGACCCTCCGCCTTCAGTTTGTGGGAAAGGTCGCCACTGGCTAGAACTATTACTCGTTTACCTGTTTGTTCAGCCGCTTGAGCCAAGCATTTCCCAAGTCTATAGTGAGTTAAGCGGGATAAACCGGACAAAGAGATACGAACGAGACGATAGTCGCGATAATACTGATTAATAAAATAAAGTGGCACCATAGTTCCATGATCGAGGGCGCTACTTTTTTCTCCTAGAGTTCCTGCGTCAATTCCATTTTTATTAACCAAGTCTAGTAATGATTCGCGATATTCTGCATCATAATTTACGGAAAATTGCACTTCTCCGGCTCCAAAGCGACCGAAATCTCCCTTTGCTTCTAAACCCGGGGAAATATGTAGATAATCAGAGTAGAGCACTGAATGAGGCGTGGTTACCACAATAGTATCCGGTTTTAAGACTGCAATCCTGCTTGCAATTTGATGATAGGCCTCAATTGTTTCCCCCACAGCCTTTTCCTGCCCTTGCCCAATCTGAGGAACAATTAATGGTGGATGAGGCACAATAAATGCGCTAATGATTGACATTCTAATCCCTCCCACAGTATTAATGCTTGATTTATCAAGGTCAAGTTCATAATTCTTGCTCCGGATTAGACAGTATGATAACTGGGTATTATTGGAATATAAAGGTCTGGCTTGTCATATATTACTGCTAAAAACCACCGGAGGCTAAAAAAAATGCGTCATAGCTTATCCCAGAAAAAATTTGTCAGTAATAATAACGGTTTTACCTTGATTGAACTGGTAATTGTAACAACTTTGCTTGGTGTATTATCACTCTCAGCCCTCTCTAGTCTAAAGGCCTTTAAAGATAATTCTGAGGCTACAATTTGCGAGGTAAATCGTCGGCAGTTAGAGTTAATTTATCAGACAGAGCTACTAGTTCAGCCGGAATTGGATTCTACCACCTTCATTTTAAAGTATAGCAAGGAAATATTTTGTCCCAGGGGTGGAGGATATAGCCTTTTAAACGATAGAGTAACATGTTCCCTACATGAAGATAAAAGCTCCTATCATATAGAATAACCCAATCATTTAACTAATCCAGAAAAGATTATCCTCTCTTTGTTATCATCACATACCATTTTAATAGTTAGAGATTAATAATTCTGAGACTTCCCCTCGCTCATAGGCATTTCTATTAATTCTCCTAGTTGCATTTACCCTAATAATGTTATAGCCCTGATACAAATCATCAAAAAAATCATCGTGAGGATCACTATTTTTCGGATCAGAATTACTGGCCAAAACATAGGCCTTTTTTACTTCTGTTAATCTATCTATGTAATGAGCCAAGGCTATTTGAGCTTCCTCATCAAAAGCCTTTTCAGTATAGGCTGTAAAGCTTGCTGTCTTGGTTAAAGGCCTATAAGGAGGATCGAAATAAACAAAGGTCTTATCATCAATGAATGACTCTGAGAGAGTATAGTAACCGCAACAGATGGTTACCCCTTGGAGTAATTGGGAAACTGCCCGAAGGTTGTCCTGATCACAGATTCTGGGGTTCTTATATGCACCGGCAGGAACATTAAATTCATTCTTGCTATTCACCCGATATAGACCGTTATAACAAGTCCTATTGAGAAAGACAAATAATGCCGCTTTATTAATATTTTGTTGAAAATCACTAGTAATTGAGATGGAGTTATACTCATCTCTTTTTTTGTAATAATATTTTTTTCTCCCAACTGAGTCCAGCGTTATATA
>JAPXME010000163.1:0-3851 GCA_033809185.1 Clostridiaceae bacterium | reverse complement strand
TAAGAATCTCAGCCGGGATATTTACTTTGGGGGCTAACTCTTCTGCTGTAATGTATTGCTCAGGAAGGTAAATCTCAAAATCCACAATACCCATTTTAAAACCATTAACCGTATTATCCATACTCATTTCTTAATCCCCTCCTTATATTTTTGTAGCAATTGCCTCTGCAAATGCTTTTTTTACCAGAGTTGTAACCTTTCGCTTTCTTCACGCAACCAATCACGGAAATCAGGATGAGCAATAGCAATCAAGCGATCCACCCGTTCTTTTACACTGGTCCCCCTTAAAGCTGCTACACCATATTCTGTTACGACAAAATCTACATCATTTCTGGATAGGGATACAACTGAACCTGGGGTCAATAGTGGCACAATCTTAGATTTCATTTCTCTTTCGCCTGTTTCTGGGTTTTTAACCATAGCAGTGGAGTGCAAGCACATAAAGGATTTTCCGCCTTTACTAATCTGGGCACCTACTGCTGTATCACTTGAACCGCCAGTACCGCTAAATTGTCTGTGACCGATAGATTCAGAACAGCATTGTCCGCCTAAATCTACTTCTATGGTTGCGTTAATAGATACTTGCTTGTAATTCTGCCCAACTACATAAGGGTCATTGGTCCAGGAACCGTTCTTGAACAATACCATTGGGTTATCGTCTAAGAAATCATAGACACGTTGGGTACCCATAGCAAAAGTACAAACGATTTTATCGGGATAGAGAGTCTTCTTCCTGCCGGTAAGTGCGCCGGCCTCAATTAGATCGATCATCCCGTCAACAAACATCTCCGTATGCACACCAAGATCCTTTTTGTTGACTAGCTCTTTAGCTAAGGCACTAGGCATTCCGCCTATACCAAGCTGGATAGTAGAGCCATCTTCGATTAATTCTGCGATGTACTTACCGATGGCTTTATCTTTTTCATCTGGAATTGCACTAGGAACTTGGGCTGGTTGTTCACTAGCCTCAATAATGTAATCTACATCTTTGACAGTAATAAATGTATCACCAAAAGTCCGCGGATATTGATCGTTAACCTCGAGGATTACTAGGTCTGCCTGTCTGAGCAGCTCTTTTTCATAGGTAACACTCAACGATAAAGACATATTTCCGTGTTTGTCCGGAGGAGTTGCAACGCCAACAAAGATATTACAATGGACATGAGCCATTCTCTTAGAAAGAGCCAGATGCAAATGTTGCGGTACAAAATGAACACGACCTGTAGGATGTATCTTACGTTGTCCAGCACTGTAGAACCAAGTGTTAGAAAGAATATTTTTGTTATATTCAGGGTTCATAAAAAATTCATAATTTTCTACAGGCAGACAGTTTGTAACTGTCACATTCCTTACTTTATCTGCAATCTTATGCAGATTCCTAAAAAACACCCGGGATTCACCACAGCCTAGGCCAGTAATAATATGATCGTTATCCTTTACTTTAGCCAGGGCCTCGTCGACGCTGATCACCTTTTTTTTGTACTCTTCTTGCCACGTAGCCATAAATAAAGACCTCCTTTATATAATTGATATGCATATCATCGCTTCGCTTATATCATCTAATAGAAGGGTTACATCGTGGTTACACTAGGGTTACTCTCTGACACTCTGGCAAAAAAATATAAGGGAACATTTCTGTCCCTTATAAAGACTGGTTTTTTAGAGCTTTTTTAAAAAATTTTCTTTTATCAAGTAATTAAATTGTGGCTATTCCTTCTTTTAATAATGAAGTCAATTTATGCGAAGGCTTAATAGCAAGATGTTTAGCTAAGTTATCCTTATAACGCTGGAAGGTTTGCACAGCCAGAATTTTCTCCTTCATCTGACAATAACAAAGAATCATCAACTGGTAGGCATTTTCATAACAACAATCTTTTTCTAAAATATCTTCACACATATTGAGACATTTAGTCCACTCTTTGTTCTGGAAATAGATCTGAGCCAATTTTTCAGCTGCCTCAATATAGGCTTTACGCAGAGCTTCCTGATCAATAATGGCCCATTCCTCATAAACCATATCCGGCAAATAATCACCTTTATAATCGTAGAGGGCTTCTTCCAAAACTTCTTCAGCCAGAGTAAATTTTTTTTGTTCATAATATTCTATCCCTAATTTAATACGTTCTAAGAACAGATCAGCATCAACCTTAAACTTATCTGTATCCACCAGTCCATATCCCTGGTTGTTTCGTTCCAGGAAAAAGGGACTATGCCCTTTACGTTCCGGTTCCAAAATACGATTTAAGGCATTGACTATGACTTTCAAGTTCTGTTTTCCTTGCTCTAAGGTCTTATCTGGCCATAGCCATTCAACTAAAAGCTCCGAACGAACATACTGACCACGATGTCCCACCAGTATTTGCAAGAGCCTTCTGGCTTTATCTCTAGACCATTCCTGTTCCTCGATTTCTTCCCCACCCCGCCGGACCTTAAACTGGCCTAAAGTGTTGATAAATAAGGTATAACCAGGATGATAGTCAGGTTTTGTCCCCTTCAAATATTTTTCCAGTTCTAAGAGAATTTCATCAGCAACATCTTTATTAGCCTCATAGGTGCGGAGCATCCCTTGAATTAAACCAGGGTCATCTGGACCCCAAAGAGTTCTTTTGGTTAGCAGGAATTCATAGCCGTTCTCTTTTAGCTTGAGTAGCAATTCTTCCACTGCAGTGCCCAGCTTTTTCGAGCTCTCCCGCCAGAAAACCAAGCAATTCCACAACAAACCTACCGTGCTGAGAAAAGGATCCTTACATTGTTCAGCTATGGTACTGCCCTCATTTAAGTACTGATGGGCTTCCTTATAGCTACCGCTATAAAAACAACCTATGCCCATAGCGATAATGTTCATAGCCGCCAACCAAAAATCATTAGCCTCCAGACAAATCTTACGCCCTTCCTCACCATAGCGGAAAGCCATCTCCCATTGCCCCCGCATACCGTAAGCCAGGCATAGTCCCCAGAGAGGTTCCCCTTTGCCCCTTGGCACCAATACCTGATCAGAAAGCTGGATAGCTCGCAAATACCATTTAATAGCCTCGTCATATTTATTTCTTAAGAGATAAGAATGACCCATCCTGGCCGCAGCCACACTTTCTGTAAAGGGTGACCCTAATATCTGGCTCTTTTCAATTCCTTCCCGAGCCAAGGCATAGACGGAAATACAACCTTTGCCTATCAGAGCATGAACTAAGGAGAGAATTAATTTGGTTTCCCGTTGACCCCTAGAAGAATACCTGTCATGCTCATCAGCAGAATCATATTCTTGCAGTAATTCGAGGGTTTCCGCTAATCTCCCTGTCCGTAACAATAAGCGGGCTTTAATGTTTCTTGGCAACTTAAGACCGAGTTCAATTGCCCTTTCTTGAATCTCCAGCACTTCTGATATTTTCCCGCTATTTAGTTTGTTTTCAGCAATTAAGGCAAAGAGCCCGGACAGCTCCCGTTCGTCACTGCTGTCTTTTAAGTCTAAAGCCTCTTGTAACAAAGGCTCTGCTCTACTTGGTTGTACCGTATCCAGATAAACTAAGGCCTTCCTTTGCAGTACTTCACTTCTAAAATTATTATCAGGACTTAGTTTTTCTGCTTTCTCATATAGACCAAAAGCAGCATGAAATTCACTGGTTAAACGTCTAATATCACCCAAAATTACATAGAGCTCTGGGTGTTGAATGTAACAATCCTCAGGGAGCCGGCAGAGCCAGAACAACAGAGTATTAAAACGAGTCCTAGCAATAAAATCCGGTGAGATCTTGTTGATTAACTCAATTGCTTGGCTATAGTCCTCAGCTTTAATCAGATGAGCAATAGCCTCTTCCATATAGCCACCGTCCAAAAAATATTGGGCAGCACGTTGG
>JAPXME010000162.1:0-3867 GCA_033809185.1 Clostridiaceae bacterium | reverse complement strand
GTATAAATGAAGTATTGGATCTCGATGTAATTAAAGTCGGTGATTTGTTTTTAACTGATGATAAAGGTAAAATTATTTATGTTCGCAGCAATAAGTTTTTGCCCACCAGTATTCTTAGTCCCGGTGTAACAATAAAACAGAAATTTAGTTTTATGCAAGCCATTTCTGACTGCTTAAAAAGCCGCTCGGTATCCACAGTATTATTCGAGGAAGAAAATGGCCCTTCTTCTCAAACACTTCTCAGTCTAGCTATCCCAGTTGCAGATAATGATAAGTTAACAGCCTGTGTTGGATTTATTACTAACCATAACAATGACCCTATTAACTTAAACATGATCCAAGGTGTAATCCAGACAGCTGTTCAGGCTGGAACCAGAATGGTATCAGCCAGAAAAACTATTGACGATTTACATATGCTACATGAATTTTATGACAACCTTGATAATTCAAAAGGTGTTATGTTACTTGACCATCAACTCTGTATACTGCAAACTAATCGTGAAACTGAAATTATTATGGGATTGGTAAAAGACGATATGGTTGGAAAACCCCTTGAATTATTCTTGGTTTCCCCTGTGGAATTGCCCTTGATTGAAGAAAAACAAACTTATATTGAACTAAAAACCACTTCTGGTAACCTGAAAACTATAGCCCACTTCAGTCCTATGCAAAATTCCCACGGGCTCCATTTAGGATGGAGATTAACTATTTCCCCAATTACTGCTGAAAAGAGCTCACTCACTTCTACACCGTCTTTATTTCAGTTTGATGACATTATTGGTTCCAATACACAATTTTTGCGTCTTATAAAACTTGCTCGCTCTATTTCTCGAAGTCCTTCTAGCGTACTAATTACTGGTGAAACCGGTACCGGCAAAGAATTATTTGCTCAGGCTATTCACTGTGCTAGTACTTACGCGAAAGGACCATTCGTGGCTATTAACTGCGCTGCTATTCCTAGTGAACTGATTGAAACGGAGCTGTTCGGATATGCTCAAGGGGCATTTACAGGGGCCAAGAAAACTGGTTATAAGGGTAAAATACTACAGGCTAACGGCGGAACGCTGTTTTTGGATGAAATAGGGGACATGCCTTTGGAACTGCAGAGTAAATTGCTAAGAGTCCTTCAAGAACGCGTGGTTACACCTGTCGGTGGCAATAAGCCAATACCTATTGATGTAAGGATAATATCGGCAACCAATCAGGATTTGGAAAAAATGATTAAGGAACGCACTTTTCGTGCCGACTTATATTATCGATTGAATGTTATAAATATTAAATTGCCACCTCTTAGAAATCGAAAAGATGACATACCTATACTTGCCAAATATTTTTTAAATAAATATGCCCTTCGGCTTGGTAAGGTCGGGTGTGTTTTTGCAGATACAGCTCTCCAAGCACTTGAGCATTATAACTGGCCAGGTAATGTACGTGAACTTGAAAATGTGGTGGAAATGGCTGTCAATCTCGCCCAAAAAGAAGTCAAAACGGAACATTTACCAAAACACATAGTCAATTATAGTCCTGAAAAAACTTTTGAAGATGAAGGTCTTCTTACCTTAGAAGAACTTGAAAAGAGACAAATCATAAGAGTATTAAATACTTTTGAAGGAAACATTACCCAAGCGGCTACAGCACTAAACATTGGTAGAACTACATTATATCGAAAAATCAAAAAATACAACCTGGTGCGTTTCATAAATATAGGGGAAGGAGGAGCTAACTAATAATGAAACATAGCATATATAACCGATGGCTAATCTATATTTTAAGTGTTACCACATTATTTTTGTTATTTATTAGTCTTGCAAATTATTGGTGGGCTCATAACGTGGTGGTGGAGTTAAGTGAAAGACATGCTTCGGCCAGTGCTGATGTAGCTTCTGTTCGTATACAGAGCTACTTAAAAGAAAAGGGCCAAAATGCTTGGACTTTGGCCCAGAATGAGCAAATTCATGCGTTTGTTAAAAGGGTAAGCACAGCCCAGGATATTGATTTATCAACTGATGCAACTCATCAACAGATGCTCACTTCTTTTAGGCGCATAACTGAGGAAAATTCTGATATAAAATTTGTATATGTTGCGGTAGAAGCGACTCAGAGACTTTATGGAAACATTGAGTTTGTATATCCCAAGAACTACGATGTAACTAAACGACCTTGGTACCAACAGGCCTCAAAAACTGATGGCATAATCTATACTGCTCCTTATATCTGTCCCCTTACCGGTAATTATGTAGTGACTGCTGCGAAAGCTTTCTACGATGATAATGGCAATCTCTTGGGAGTTGCTGCTGTAGATGTTTTAGTGGGTAAAATACAACAAATTGTTAGTGAGTTGCATATATTTAAGGATGATTATGCCTTTTTAATGGACGCTGATGGAGAAATAATAGTCAACCTTAAAGACGGCGACTACCGCAAACAAATCATGGAACTTGAGAATGCCCGCTCCCAAATGAGATCTATCTTTGCCCAGATGATATCAGGGCAAAGAGGTATGACCAAGGTTGAATTAAATGATGTTGAAAAATATGTTTTATTTTCGCCGGTAGAGGATATAGGTTGGTCAATGGGCTTTGTAGTACCAGTTAGTGAAGTTACTAGTTCAATTTATGACCTTGGTAAAATATTCTTTATCACTTTAATAATCGGAATAATTGTAATTTCTGTTTTGGTGTCCTTTTTAACTGCGAAAATCACTCAACCTCTTAATAGTTTTAGCAAATTAATGGAACGGGTAGGAGAAGGAGACTATACTCTAAGAGCTCCTGTAACAAGTGAAGACGAGCTTGGGCAATTAGCTGTAAGTCTTAATACGATGCTGGATAAACAGCAAAGTCTTATAGAACAAGTAATCGACACATCTTATAAAATGAGTTTGGCGGGTCAAGAACTAGCTATAACTATCGGTGAAGCACGCATAACCCTGCCCATGGTAACAGTAAACATGGGTTATATTTTATCTAAATCAGAATCTTTTGAGCACATACCAGAGGAACAACAGAACAATGAAAAAGTAATTCGTGAGTTAACCGAACAGGCTATCTTGCTAATGCATACCCAACGCAATATTACATCTCGCCTGCAAAACATTAAGCTAATGGCAGATGGTGATAACCTTGAACATGATAAATTTATTCAGGGAGAACTGCTGTCAGCTCTGCAGGAAATTGAAGCTCAATGCCAACAAAGCGGTGAATTCATTGAAAATATTCAACTTGGACTTAGTGATTTAAGTACTATAATAAACCACTTAACTTATAATTATGATGATATACAAAGTACCTTTCAGAAAGTAAGCAAGAGCCTGGGGGTTTTAGCTGATCTCCAATCCGACTCCATCGACAGAGCAACTAAAACTGCTACGCAGCTATTGGATTGGTCACATATTTTAATGGAATATTCTTCACTATTTAGAATTAAGAAGCCTTAATAGTATTAGCGTTAACACTGACAACTGTAAGCATTTTCGACCAGATGCGTATTAACTAATATAAACCAAGTGGGAGGAAAGCTTATGCTTAAACGCCTTACAATTGTAGCTTCAATAGCTTTTATTACGTTTTTCATGCCTTCTACAGTAATGGCTAGCTCTGTATTTGTTGATACAACCGGACACTGGGCAGAATCGTTTATTAACAAAGCAACTGAGCAAAATCTCATGCATGGAATAGGGGAAAATGAACGAGGAGAATTATTGTTCGCACCGGAGGGAGCAGTTACCCGCTCTCAAGCCGCAGCAATACTAACAAGAGCTTTCGGCTTGGATTATGGTGATAAAGAGTTCGAAAAAGAGCCCTTGCCAGCAAACTATTATCAGGATGTGAATCATGATGCCTGGTATGCTGAATCAGTCCTCTTACT
>JAPXME010000161.1:0-3890 GCA_033809185.1 Clostridiaceae bacterium | reverse complement strand
TAGGTATTGAGCATTAGCAAAACCTCCTGTAAATGATCGTCGTGGGTCTATTTACTAAAAGGTTTTCGCTGATGCTCATTTATTTTCCTACTGTTACCCCAACATTTATTGTAGAACCTTTTTAAATAAAATAAGCGGCTTTGGTAACTGTACGGTCACTTACAAAAAACTCTGGATTCTTATAATAAGCCTGTAAATGGAGTTTTGCAAAATATACGAATAATTCAAAGGAGGAGATGCGTTGTGAGAGAAGCTGTAATTGTGTCAGCGGCACGGACACCAATAGGAAAGTGCAGGGGCACCTTGGCTCCTGTTCCCGCCCATAAGCTGGGGTCCTTGGTAGTTAAAGAAGCTGTGAAGAGAGCTGGTATTGATCCGGCCAAAGTCGATGAGGTTATATTCTGTAATCTGATGGCTTACGAATACAATAACATTGCTCGTATGGTTTTACTAGATGCCGGTCTGCCTATTGAGATTCCCGGTATAAGTCTGGACAGGCAATGTGGTTCATCTTTAAATGCTGTAGCCTATGCCTCGATACTCATCCAAGCTGGTTTTGGCGATTGTATCATTGCCGGAGGAGTTGAAAGTGATTCCAGACGTCCTTATATAATGGAAAAACCGACTAGCGCTTATCAATTTATGCCACCAAAATTCTTAAATCTCAGATTCGCCCCTGAAGAAATTGGAGATCCCCCTATGGGGATTACAGCTGAAAACCTGGCTGTTAAGTATAATTTAACACGCCAAGAGTTGGATGAGTTTGCTGTATTGAGCCACCAAAAAGCTGCCAAAGCTTGGGCTGCTGGCTATTTTGACGAACAGATTGTCCCGGTTGAGGTCCAGCTGGGTAAGGGTAAAACTGTTATGTTTTCAAAAGATGAGCCTCTTCGTGAAAATGCCCTTTTGGAAGATATGGCTAAATTGCGTCCGGCCTTTAAGAAAGATGGAATTGTAACAGCAGGAAACAGCTCCCCAATGAGTGACGGAGCCGGGGCTGTAGTTGTTATGGAAAAGAATAAAGCGAAGGAAATGGGTTTGGAAATAATGGCCACTTTCAAAGGCTATACATCTGTCGGTGTAGATCCTAACATCATGGGCTATGGCCCTGTCCCTGCTATCAGAAAGCTATTAAAGCAGACCGGGGTAAGTCTGGATGAGGTAGATTTAATCGAACTGAATGAAGCTTTTGCTGCCCAATCAATCCCCTGCATTAGGGATTTAGGCTTGGATATGGATAAGGTTAACGTTAACGGCGGTGCTATTGCCTTAGGTCATCCTCTGGCAGGAACAGGTGCTATCCTTACCACTAAGATGGTATATGAAATGAAGCGGCGCAATGCCAAACGCGGTATTATCAGCCTCTGTTGTGGCGGCGGACAGGGCGTAGCTGTTATGTTAGAAAGAGAATAATCAAAATATTATTAAAGGGAGTGTCTTATAAAAATGAGCAAATTTGCTGGTAAAGTGGCCATAGTCACGGGAGCTGCCCAGGGTATTGGAGCCGCTACTGCAAAGAAATTAGCCAGTGAAGGGGCTAAGGTAGCTATAGTAGATGTGAACCAGGAACAAGCCCAGAAGACAGCAGCAACTTTGGATCCAACCGGGGATAAAGTTATTGGCTTGGCCTGTGATGTTAGTAATCGGGAGTCTGTTGCTGAAATGGTTGCCAAGGTAATTGATAAATTTGGGAAGGTTGACATTTTAGTTAATAATGCCGGAATTACTCGTGATGCCATGGCTCATAAGATGTCTGTTGATCAATGGAAGCTCGTTCTGGATGTCAACCTTTCTGGTGCTTTCTATGTAACACAGGCAGTTATTCCATATATGAAGGAACATAAATACGGACGAATTGTCAGTCTTTCCTCGTCTTCCGCTTATGGAAATGTTGGTCAGGCAAACTATGCTGCCTCCAAAGCCGGAATTATCGGGATGACAAAAACCTTAGCTAAGGAGTTAGGCCGCTACAATATTACTGTTAATGCGGTACTTCCGGGGATGACTGCAACTGATATGATTAAGACTATCCCCGATGATGTGATGGAAGGCTTGAAAAAGCTGATACCTTTAGGCCGGCCCGCTGAACCGGAAGAACAAGCTGAAGCAATTTGCTTCTTAGCCTCTGATGCTGCCAGTTATATCACTGGTGTGGAGTTGGTAGTCAGTGGTGGCGCCTTAATCATCTAACTGTTAACCCAACCTCCTCATTGATATATAACCCCTCATAGAGAAAATTCCCTTCAAATTCAGTAAGACCAACTGGTTACTGAGAACGAAAGGGAATTTTTCTCTATTGTAGTAGCAATTTGTAACTGATTGGTCACTTATCTGATACTATTGCAAATTAGAATCTAATTGTGGGAAGTACATTTAATTGTAAGTTATATAACAGCGTAAGGAGGAATAACTATGCCAGATCCTAAAGAAATATTTAAAAGTAAATTAATTAGTATTGATGAGGCCCTCAGTAAGGTTAAATCTGGAGATTGTTTAGTCATTAATATGGCTTCCGGAGAAGCCAAAGAATTCTCCGCCAATTTACATAAAATTGCGGATAAAGTTCACGATGTAAATGTGGTTAACTGTTTACCATTATGCGATTATGAATATTTTATAAATCCCGCATACAATAAAAGTTTTATGATGGAAAGTTGGTTCTATGGTCCGCCTCTGCGCGCAGTCCATAAGTACAAAAGGACCTCCTATATTCCGAATCATTTTTATCGAGCCGCCAGTGCACGATTGTTCCACCGTAGGTGTAATATTGCCTTATGCAATGTTTCACCTATGGACGATCACGGTTATTTTTCTATGGGTACAAGCGTAGCCTCTCATAAGGAGATTATGGCGCAGGCTGATCTGGTTATTGCGGAGGTAAATCCAAATGTACCAAGAACCTTCGGCGATGCCATAGTCCATATCAGCGAGATAGATTATTTAATTGATACTGATTATCCAATGACTGAGGTCCCCAATATGCCACCTTCTGAGAAGGATCGCACTATCGGGAGATATATTGCCGATTTAATTGAGGACGGTTCCACAATTCAGTTAGGTATCGGCGGGATTCCCAATGCTGTAGCTGCGGAGCTTATGTCTAAAAAGGATTTGGGAATTCACACGGAGATGTTGACTGATACAATGGTTGATCTAGCTAAGGCAGGAGTAGTAACAGGTAAACGTAAAACCTTGATGCCTGGAAAAATAGTAGCCACCTTTGCTATGGGTACCCAAAAGCTCTATGATTTTATCAATGACAATCCCGCTGTAATGATGTGTAATGGCAGCTGGGTTAATGACCCGGCTGTAATTGCGCAAAATTATCGTCAAGTTTCCATCAATACTACAATGGAGGTGGATCTGACCGGGCAGTGCTGCTCTGAGTCGGTTGGGCATGTCCAGTACAGTGGGACAGGTGGACAAAGTAATACAGCAGTCGGTGCCCAAGGGTCATACGAAGGTAAATCCATTATAGCTCTCTATTCAGATGCCCACGTAAGAGACCCACAGACCGGCGAGCGAAGAAGGGTATCCAAAATTGTACCCCGCTTAACCTATGGTGCTTATGTATCCTTGTCCAGAAATGATGTGGATTTTGTAGTAACCGAGTATGGTGTAGCTTCTTTAAGAGGTACCTCTGTAAAGGAGCGGGTGAAGCGTTTGATAGCTATTGCCCATCCTGATTACCGGGCTGAGCTTCAGGAAGAAGCAGATAAATTAATGCTATGGTAGGAGTTTTTCCAGAATCAGCGAAAGAATTAAGAAAGGAGTGTAAGGTCGGGTAACTGTTTCAAGCTAATACTAAAAAGGAAGGGGTAGTAATATGAATAATAAGGTTATCTTGGTAGTTTAAGAAAGGAGTGTAAGGTCGGGTAACTGTTTCAAGC
>JAPXME010000160.1:0-3894 GCA_033809185.1 Clostridiaceae bacterium | reverse complement strand
CAGTCGGACAATCGAGATGGCAAGTAGCCATCCCTTGTCCAAAGGCGATTCATCTCCCACCTACTCACTTTCGTTCCTTGAGGTGGGAGTCTTCTCGCCTAAAACGATAAATATGATAACAACTTTGTCTACCCACAGAGGACATCAGTTAATGATGAATAAGGGAATTTTTTGTCATAAGAACAACCCTTTTTTTTTATATTTTCTGTGGATAATGTGGGTAAGTCTGTTAATAACTATGGTTATTCGCCTTATAATGTGTGGATAAAATAGCCGACAGAAAAATATTTTCAAGAATTAACTTTATTTTACCCTTGACATATACTATTTATCAATATATGTCGAAATACACCATTGTCAAAAAACTCTGATTGTAAAATTTCTGACACAATTGTATATAAAATTTCCAGAAATCTAAAAATGCACAAAAAAATAACCCTTCTGCGGGTTATTTTGAAAAATCAATGAACATACCTTCTGAACTTGTTTTCTTCGGCATATAGGCTTCATTGGCTTTCTTCGTATTCTGCACTGCTGTCAATTTTGCCTTTGTTTCATTGATCCGTTGGCGCAACATTTCCTCATTCTTTTGATCTAAGGCTCTGATTTTTTGCAGTAGCTGGCTTAATTCTCCCACCACCTGGTCCAACTCTTGTATTCCTTGGCTGTCTACTTTTTCCTTGATTTCGCTTAAAACGAATCTCTCAATGCCTAAAGTCTTACAGACCTCTTCCTTTAATTGATTCATATTAGCGCTTTGTTCTTCAATAAGATCGATTATTTCTTGCCTTTTATTGATAATCTCCACTAAAAGATCGATGTCCAGCTCCTCTTTTTGCAATTCCGTTTCTTGTTCTAAGGCCAGCTTGAGCATCGCTTCATAATGAGGAAACTGTTCTTCGTATCCTTGGGCTATTCTCTGCAGTACTAGATTTAGAATATTAGCCTTCAATAACAGCACCGCCCGTCAGGCTCTGAGTTCCTGCCTTAGCCTGCTTACCGGCTTCGGCAAAGGTCTCTCTTAAGTCAGCTAGAAAATTAATAACTTCAGAAATAATCTCCCTATCCTTTTTCAAATTAGCCTCTATTAGCCTTCTATTAAAATAATCGTAAAGGGTATAAAGATTATGGGATATCTCTTGGTCCATATCTAGAGTTACCATAAATTCCTGGATAATATTTTGAGCTTTAGTAAGACTCGTATTAACCTCATCGTATTTTTTGTGGTCCAAGGCAGCTTGAGCTTGGCGGCAAAAACGAATTGCCCCATCAAAAAGCATTAAGATTAATGATGCTTGGGAAGCCGTATTAACCTGCTGATTACGATAGTGTTGATAAGGATTAGGTATTGCCATTTTGTCATCCCCTTCTTTGATTTAGTACCTTTTCCTTGTCTGGCTTTGCCTAAACATATTTATCTAGAATAAGCCCAACCATCTTCTGGATTTTAGCCGACAATTCCAATAATTCCTCGGGAGGAATCTGTTTAATAACCTCCCCACTATCTCGGTCCACGAATTGCACATAGAGTCGTTCTGTCTCTTCGTGAACCCTAAATTGTAAGCGGCTATTGAACATTTTGGCTATATCATTAAGAACGTCACTTAATTCCTCAGTATCTTCCCTGGTCAATTGTTGCTGATCATTGAGCTGTCTCAACTCATCCTCTTTAGACAATTGCAAATCCTTAGAGACCTGTCTATCTCTAGGAGTGGCTGCCGTGCTTGGAGTAGTTTCATTTATTCTAGTGTTGACTGCTGTGTTTTGATATCCCTTAATTGCTGCTATGCTCATCAGTTAACACCTCCCTAATTGGCGCCAAGGCCGGCAAACTGGGCGCTAAGCCACGCACTTTGTGAATTCATAGTGGAAATAGCTCTCTCCATAGCCGTAAACCTACGCCAGTAGTTTTCTTCAACCTTCATTAAACGCTCTTCCATTCTAGTAATATAATCGTCTATATTTCGAATGGTTTTACTTATTACAGATTGATCGTAGCCTGTGGTTGAATTTCCTGCTCTATTGGTAATCTTGTTAATCCCGGCGGTAATTTTTTCGTTCAGGCGAATCATCAGACCCTTTTCACTGTCTATCTCACTTTCGTTATTAAATATCTTCGCTACAGCTTCAGGATCTTTTTCGATGGCTTCCCGCAATTTTCTTTCATCAATAGTAAGTGTCCTCGTCTTATTGGTCAGATAAGCGCCGGCACTGATTCCAATCTCATTCAAGCTTTTCAAACCATCTATGCCGCCTACTGTTTCTGCTACGATCCGACGCATATCAGTCAGAATACCTTCTATAATACTATCACTTCTTAACAGTCCACTTCTGGCCTTCTCCTCCCATTTTTCAATATCTGCCTCTTTCATGGCATCCTTTTCCTCTGAGGTGAGAGGTTGATAATCCCTATATCGTGGCTCTGTTATCTTGCTGTCAAGAGCAGTAAGTACTTCGTTATATAAATCAACAAAGGCCTTAATATTATTCACAATCGTGTCAGTATCCGTCTGAATATCAATAGAGGTGGCAACACCATCTACTCCCCCTGGTGTTACCCCTTTGAGATTAAAGGTTACACCATTGATGGTAAAGTTATTACTAGAGCGATTAGTTGCCAAACCGTTTAAGATAAACTCGGCATTCTTCCCGGCAACTTTAGTACTGTTATCAATCTTCAACAGATCGGTGAAGAAAGCTCCTTCTACATGAAGCTCCGCATCTTCTCCAGTCACTTTGGAAGTCATTGCTATTCTATCTGTACCACTGTCATAAAAGATGGATACTTTAAGATCCTTGTCAGAGTTAATAGTATTCAGGATTTTATTCAAACCGTCTCCATAACTAAAGGTCAAAGTTTTTCCGTTTATTGTAACATCAAAGCTGTCATCCGCTGTTACCCCATCAAAGAAAGAAGAATCAGCAAACATATCCTTCAGATAATAGAGAGATTTGCTAGGATCTATCTTGTCATCACTAGACAGAGATATAGCCTGGGAGCTTGTGTTAGTAGCCGCTTCAGCTAATTGCAGTACCTTCAGGTTATAAACACCATTTAAGGCACTACCACTTGCAGAGGCTGTCGCCACCGACTCATTTGTTGAAGTTGCCCTCTTTACTAGATAGTTAGTATTCAAGGTCATATCGAAGGCTTTATTCTTCAAGGCTAATAGTCTTGTGTTCAGAGAACGATAATCATCCCGTCTCCATTCCCAGATTTGCTTCTCTTTGAGCTTTTTATCCAGTGGAAACCTTTCGATCTTCATCAGATCGCGAATAACATTCTCCGTATCCATTCCAGTGGCTAAACCGCTTAAGCGCATATTAGTATTAATCATTGCACTCACCCCTCTTAGCTTCCTTTTTCTTGTGAACTCACGATTTAGCAGTTCTCCCACCTGCCAATTCGTCAACTCACAGTTTTAAAGCTGAAATTACGATTTCTCCCAAGCCTAGAATTAAAGTAAAGGGGGTCGGTTGGCCGGAACCCGACCCCTTTAAGTTTAAATTATTGGAGTAATTGTAATACAGACTGAGGTCTCTGGTTAGCCTGAGCCAGCATAGCTGTACCGGCCTGAGCCAGAATGCTCTGTCTAGTAAACTCCATCATCTCAGCAGCCATATCTACGTCACGAATACGAGACTCAGCAGCAGTCAAGTTCTCAGCAGAAGTCTGCAGATTGATAATGGTATGCTCCAGACGGTTCTGGTTAGCACCCAGGTAAGAACGAGTTTCAGATACTATGTTTATAGCATCGTCTATGGCTTGTAAATCAGTGTCAAAATTACTTGCCACTTGTTTGGCATCAATTTGATCAACTCCAAGCCCTGTAGCCCCAAGACCTTCTGCTTCAATGCTTAATCCGGTGTTAGCGCTTGTCAAATCAATTTTCA
>JAPXME010000159.1:0-3906 GCA_033809185.1 Clostridiaceae bacterium | reverse complement strand
CTTACGAGGTTTCTGACGGCCACTTGATGGACATACTAGTAGGCAAAAGGATTGTACCAGTAGAGGATATTATCTCCTACGGTCAAGACACAGTTATTGTTAACAGGGAAGTATAAGCTTGGGGGTGCTGCTGGTGGAATGTCCAGTTTGTGGTGGAAAGTCGGTAGGCAAGGTTGGTGTAGGTCAATATTACTGTTGGAATTGTTATATTGAATATCAAATTCACGGAGATTCGATAAAGGTTTTTTCCGTAGCTGAGGATGGCAATCTGGTTGCCTATGCTAGGTCAGAGATTAGTTAATTTTGGAATGGGAGGTGATATTCTTGCGGGGAAAATTTGTCAGCGGTATGGTGCTCGGTGCAATAGGTGGAGCAATTATCGGTATGATGTTTAAAAACCCGATGAAAGCCTCTTCAGGTAGATATTTGATGGGTAAAGCGAAAAGGGTTGGCAGAAGGAGAGCCCAGATGGTCAAGGACATGGCTGATGATGTTCGGGATTGGCTAGGAAAGTAATTGATTAGGCAAGTAGTAAAGCAGGCGCTTAAGCTAATAAGGCGTCTGCTTTTTTGTAAATTAGCAGGAAAAGTCTAGTTCATCACTTGCTGGACATAATAGTATGCAGAAGGAGGTGTAATCAGATAGATTGTCCAATTTGCGGCGGATGAGCAAAGGAAGAAGCATAAGAATTGTAGCGGCAATAATCTGCGGCGCTATACTGCTCTGGTTTCTTTTTCTGGTACGCAAGGCTTTCCTGCCTTTTCTCTATGGTTTTTTATTGGCCTATATTCTAGATCCTGCAGTAAACTGGCTGGAAAAGAAGAAAATCGGCCGTAAGATTGCCATCATCTTAGTTTATTTGGTATTAGGTCTGGCTATAGGCGGGATTTCTTATTATGCTTTACCTGTCTTAGCCAGGGATCTCAGTAAAATTATCGAGGATATTCCTCAGTACACTGACACGGTGCAACAGGCCATTGAGGATTTTCAGATAGGCTATCAGAGGGTACCTATTCCAGAAGGGATCAGACAAGTCTGTGATCAAATGATTGCTGAAGCTGGGAATAGAGCAATAGCACTGGCGCAAAGTATTATCAAGGCTATAATCGCTATTTTTTCACAAAGCTTCAATCTAGTCTTGGCTCCCATCTTGAGCTTTTATTTATTATTAGAATTTGAGCGGATTTGTCAGTTTTGTTTGGAATTAGTGCCGGTTCGTTATCGCAGTGAATTGGCTGAGATTGGTGAGAAGATTGGCCTAATTATCAAGAGATTTATTCGTGGTAATTTGCTGGTTGCTTTAATTGTAGGCGTTTTGGCTGTGTTGGGTTTATCCTTGATTGGCATGGACTATCCACTGTTGATCGGCATTATGGTAGGGGTGACCAATTTTATCCCCTATTTTGGAGCTGTGATTTCGGCTGTGCTTGCAGTCTTAATAGCTTTGTTAAAATCCAAGTGGCTAGCCCTTTATGTTTTGGGCTTAATGCTGATTATCCAGCAGTTAGAAGGTAATATCATTGCGCCTAAAATCCTGGGCGACTCTGTTGGTTTGCATCCCTTGGCCATTATCTTAGTTCTCTTAATGGCTGGAGAATTATTCGGGCTGGTAGGTTTATTAGTAGCTGTTCCGGTGGCAGCCATTCTCAAAGTTCTGATAAGTCATGGGTTAAATCATCTAATTAAGTCCCGCAAACCCTTGTAAAATGTGCATTTCATTGACAAGAAAGGTTATATTTCGTATAATTAAATGGTTCAATTTGGTTCGATTAATATGGGAGAGAGGGAGCATTATTTATGTTGAGTGGTAATGAGATTCGGGAAAAGTTCCTAAAATATTTTGAGAATAAAGGACATACCAGGGTGAGTAGCTCTTCCTTAGTTCCCTACAATGATCCGACTCTGCTATTTACTAATGCAGGAATGAATCAGTTTAAGGATGTTTTTTTAGGCATAGAAAAAAGACCTTATACCAGGGCTACAAGCTCACAAAAATGTGTTAGAGCAGGCGGTAAGCATAACGATCTGGATACTGTGGGGCGTACTGCTCGCCATCATACTTTCTTTGAGATGTTGGGTAACTTCTCTTTTGGCGATTACTTCAAAAGAGAGGCCATTACATACGCTTGGGAGTTTTTGACGGTAGAATTAGGTCTACCTATTCATAATCTTTACGCTACAGTCTATAAAGACGATGATGAAGCCTACGAACTATGGCAGGAGCTTACTCCCTTGCCGGCAGAGCGAATTCTTCGCTTAGGTGAAAAAGATAATTTCTGGTCTATGGGTGATACTGGACCTTGCGGACCCTGTAGTGAGATTCATATAGATCGTGGCGAGCAATACTCCTGCGGTCCTAATTGTGGACTTGGTCAATGTGACTGTGATCGTTTTCTAGAGATTTGGAACTTAGTTTTCATGCAATATAACCGTGATGCAGATGGTAATATGACGCCACTTCCGCATCCTAGTATTGATACTGGAATGGGCTTGGAGCGGATTACTTCTGTGGTGCAAAATGTAGAAAGTAACTATGATACAGATTTGCTACACAAAATTATTCTGGCTATTGAGGAGTTAAGCGGCAAGACATACCAGAAGGATCAGGGTGGTTTCCCTTTCCGAGTAATTGCCGACCATATTCGTTCCTGCACCTTTTTAATTAGTGACGGAGTTATGCCTAGTAATGAGGGACGGGGCTATGTGCTGCGTCGAATCTTAAGACGGGCTGTCCGTTTTGGTAAGGTGCTGGGCATTGAAAAGCCCTTTATGTCCGAACTAGTCCCTGTGGTTGTTGGATTAATGTCAGGGGCCTATCCGGAGTTAACTGAAAAAGCTGATTATGTAGCTAAGGTCATTAGGAATGAAGAAGAAAGATTCCATGAAACCTTAAATGACGGAATTCGTTTGGCTCAGGAAATTGTTAATAATGTTAAGACTGAGGGTCTGGATACAATCCCTGGCCAGGACATTTTCCGTCTCTATGATACTTATGGCTTTCCGATAGATTTGACTCAGGATATCGCTGAGGAAGCTGGATTAAAGGTTGATTTAGACGGGTTTAATGAGGCTATGGCTGAGCAACGCCAGAGAGCTAAGGCTGCACGGCAAGAGGTTAGAGCTTGGGATTTAGCTTTAACAGTTACTAATTTAGCCGGAGAATTGCCAGATACTGTCTTTACCGGCTATGAAACCTTACGGCAGGAAGCTCAGATTCAGGCTCTTATTAAAGATGGTCAGCTTGTGGAAAAGGCTTCTGAGGGGGATGAAGTCTATTTAATTGTAGATAAAACACCATTTTATGCTGCAGGCGGTGGACAAGTCAGTGACTTGGGTGAAATAATCGGGGATTCCGGCAAGATCAAGGTTAAAGATTCTGAAAAGCTGCCGGACGGTAAGATTGTGCACCAGGGAATAGTTGAAAAAGGCACAATTCTTAGCAGTGAAAAGGTAATGATGATTGTTAACGATGAGAGAAGAATTTCTACTGCCCGTAACCATACGGCGACTCATCTATTGCATAAAGCTTTACAAACGGTACTGGGAGATCATGTTCATCAAGCAGGTTCAGTGGTTGAGCCTGATAGGTTACGTTTTGACTTTACCCATTTTGCAGCCTTAACTGACGAAGAAATCGACCAGGTGGAAGAGCTGGTCAACCAAAAAATCCTGGAGGCTATTTGTGTCAACCGTCAGGAAATGGCTCTAGATGAAGCTAAGGAGAGCGGAGCAACCGCCCTTTTTGGAGAAAAATACGGTGATAGAGTTACTGTAGTTAAGGTGGGGGATTTCAGCCTGGAATTGTGCGGTGGTACCCACGTTGAGAATACAAGCCAATTAGGTCTTTTCAAGATTATCAGCGAGAGTGCTATCGGAGCTGGAACTCGTAGGATTGAGGCTGTGACA
>JAPXME010000158.1:0-3936 GCA_033809185.1 Clostridiaceae bacterium | reverse complement strand
ATGGAGGATTAAACCATCTGGCTCATGAGGGTCTGGTTAAGCGTGTTATTGCAGGACACTGGAACCTAGCGCCTAAACTAGGTGCCCTAGCCTTAGCCAATAAAATTGAGGCCTATAATTTTCCTCAGGGTGTCATTGCCCGCCTCTTTAGAGATATTGCGGCTCACAATGTAGGGACAATTACCCATGTGGGTTTAAATACCTTCGTTGATCCCCGGGTTGAAGGAGGTAAGCTTAATGAGGTCACTCGCGAAGATCTGGTTGAGCTTATTAATATTGCCGGTCAAGAGAGGCTATTCTACAAGACATTCCCAATTAACGCTGTGCTTTTAAGGGGAACTTATGCTGATGAAAAAGGGAATATCAGCTTAGAACAAGAAGCGGTAACTTTAGATTCACTGCAGATGGCCCAAGCTGCACGGAATAGTGGCGGTGTTGTCATCGTCCAAGTTAAACAGGTTGTCAAGGCAGGAAGTCTAGACCCTAAACTAATAAGAATTCCTGGTATATTGGTAGACGCTGTAGTAGTAGGGGAAGCAGAAGATAGTTGGCAGACAGGAGCAGAGGAATACAATCCTGCTTATACCGGAGCTATAAGAGTTCCAGTGGCTTCCTTACCTCCACTAGCTCTTGATGAAAGGAAAATCATTGCTCGCCGGGCTGCTCTAGAGCTGCAACCTGATACTGTTGTTAATCTAGGTATTGGTATGCCTGAAGCAGTAGCAATGGTGGCTAATGAAGAGGGAATTGGCGACTACATGACCTTGACTTTAGAGTCTGGGCCTGTCGGCGGCATACCAGCTGGTGGCTTGAGTTTTGGTGCTGCTACTAACCCCGAGGCCATTTTGGGACAAGGGGAACAATTCGATTTCTATGACGGAGGCGGGGTAGACTTAGCTTATCTGGGGGCGGCCGAGGTAGATGCCGACGGCAACGTTAATGTCAGTAAGCTAGGGGCCAAGATTCCCGGTTGCGGAGGCTTTATTAATATTACTCAGAATGCTAAGAAAGTTTTTTACTGTGGTAGCTTTACTGCCGGAGGTTTAAAAATAAGCTGTGAAAATGGGAAATTAGTAATCTTGCAAGAAGGTAAGAACAAGAAATTTGTTGAAAGGGTTAATCAGATTACTTTCTCTGGTCAATATGCCCGTAAGGTTAATCAACCGGTTATGTATATAACAGAGCGTTGCGTTTTTGAATTACAGGAAGATGGTGTACACTTAATTGAGATTGCTCCGGGTGTTGACTTAGAAAAAGATATTTTGGCGAACATGGGTTTCAAACCGATTATTG
Organism: Clostridiaceae bacterium; assembly: GCA_033809185.1. Classification (GTDB taxonomy): domain Bacteria; phylum Bacillota; class Peptococcia; order DRI-13; family JAPXME01; genus JAPXME01. The sequence goes on along the minus strand of JAPXME010000158.1, from coordinate 2,643 downwards.
ATGGAGAACCCAAGTTAATGGACGCGAGAATTTTTAGGGAAAAGCTTATGGGATTAGGGGATTAATTTTCTAGTAACCAAATAGTAACCAGCATCATATAAACTGGTTCAGTGGAGAAACCAAATATTCCGAGGAGGTGCTTTTCTTGACAGACGTAGTTATAATTGGAGCGGCCAGAACAGCGATAGGTAGTTTCGGAGGTACTCTGGCCAATGTACCAGCCGCCGACTTAGGCGCAATAGTAATCAAAGAGGCCCTAAAAAGGGCTAAGGTGGCCCCAGAACAGGTAAGCGAAGTTATTATGGGTTGTGTCTTGCAAGCAGGCTTAGGGCAGAACGTAATTCGCCAAAGTGCTATCAAAGCTGGAATCCCTAATGAAGTACCAGCAATGACAATCAACCAGGTTTGTGGTTCAGGGCTAAGGTCTGTTTATTTGGCTGCACAGGCTATTAAAGCCGGGGATGCAGAAATAGTTGTCTGTGGTGGAACAGAGAATATGAGTTTAGCTCCTTATCTGGTTCCTAAAGCTCGTTATGGATATCGCATGGGTGATGGAAAAATTATTGACGAGATGATCAAAGATGGCCTCTGGTGTGCATTTAATGATTATCACATGGGTATCACCGCTGAAAATGTGGCGGAAAAATGGGGTCTGACTCGTGAAGAACAGGATAAGTTTGCTGTAGCCAGTCAGAACAAAGCTGAAGCAGCAATTAAGGCCGGACGTTTTGAGGACGAGATCGTACCTGTAATTATTGAAAGCAGAAAAGGAACCATTGAATTTAAAGTTGATGAATATCCCAGAATGGGTGCAACTCTGGAAGCCTTAGCTAAGCTAAGACCCGCATTCAAAAAAGACGGTACAGTAACTGCTGGTAATGCTTCCGGCATCAACGACGGTGCAGCTGCTTTAGTAGTTACTACAGCTGAAAAAGCTAAAGAATTAGGTGCTACAGTATTAGCTAAATTTGTAGCAGGTGGTATAGCTGGTGTTGAACCTTCTATTATGGGTATTGGCCCTATCGATGCTAGCCGGAATGCTTTGAAAAAATCAGGCTGGCAGGTTTCTGACCTAGATTTGATTGAGGCTAACGAAGCTTTTGCTGCTCAATCCTTGGCAGTAGCCAAAGAATTAGAGTTTGATATGGACAAAGTTAACGTTAACGGCGGTGCTATTGCTCTAGGTCACCCAATCGGTGCCAGTGGAGCCAGAATCCTAGTTACTCTGCTTTATGAGATGCAGAAAAGGGATGCCAAAAAAGGCCTTGCCACTCTGTGTATCGGTGGAGGCCAAGGTGTAGCTGTAACTGTAGAACGCTAAACTATATTCAAAGTTAACTTCATTCAGGCAGAGCATACTCTACTTGAGTGTTAGTAAAAATAATAAGGAGGAGAAGAATAAATGAGATTAAAAGGTAAAGTTGCAATCATCACCGGTGGCGGCAGAGGTATTGGTGAAGCTACCTGCTTAAAGTTTGCTGAAGAAGGTGCTAAAGTAGTTGTAGCTGATATGGCAGGAGCAGAACAAGTAGCTGAAGCTATTAAAGCTAAAGGCGGTGAAGCCCTAGCCGTTACTGTAGATGTAACAAACCCTGAATCTGTAGACAAAATGATCGCTGATACTGTTGCTGCTTTTGGTAAATTAGATTGTATTGTTAATAATGCTGGTATTACTGCTGATGCTCAGCTTCTGAAGATGACTGATGAACAATGGGAAAAGGTTATCGCTGTTAACTTAAAAGGTGTTTACCTCTGTGGTAAGGCTGCTGCTAAACAAATGGCTACTCAGGAAACCGGCGGTGTTATTTTAAATGCTAGCTCTGTAGTAGGTGTCTATGGTAACTTTGGACAGACCAACTATGCTGCAACAAAATGGGGCGTTATCGGCATGACTAAGACTTGGGCCAAGGAATTAGGTAAGAAAAAGATTCGTACTGCTGCTGTATGTCCTGGTTTTATCAACACTCCTATGGTAGCAAAGATGCCTGAAAACGTTATTGATATGATGAAAGGTAAATCCCCTCTGAACAGATTGGGAGAACCTTCCGAAGTTGCTAATCTCTACGCTTTCCTCGCTTCTGATGAGGCTGCCTTTATTACCGGAACTGCAATCAGCATTGACGGTGGCGTTGTTCTCTAATAAACACATAGTCGGTTTTTCATTCTTTGCAAAAGGCTGTTAAGTACGACTGTAAAGATAATAAGCCAAAATGAAAAGGTGGGATTTTCTGGCTTTAGCGGAAAGTCCCATCTTTATGTTTGTGTTGCTATTAAATATTAATTACTTATATTTTTGCTACTTATTAAGTTGTTGTTTGGAGCTTACTTGAGCTTACTTTTTTCTTGCGTAGTCTTGTATCTCAGCTATTAATTCTGTAGCTAATCCCTCTACTGCATGAAAATCCATAGCTTGGGCATAATACTTTTCCAATTGATCATGCACTGCTTTACAACTTTTCAAGGTATTCAAAGCTTCTTGTAAATTATTTTGATAGAGTGCATTAGTTTCCTTAATTGCAGGCAGATTATTACTATAGACCTCTCCTGACATAAAACTGAATAGCTCAATAACAATGTCTTTAGGGCTAGGGTCGATTTCGTGAGGTTCTGTGCCATCAAGCATACAGATACCAAGCTCAGGAA